>JBJTSM010000474.1:0-7555 GCA_046076685.1 Planctomycetia bacterium
CCGGCGCCGCCCGCGGTCGCCTTGCCGGCGGCCCGGGCCGCGACGGCCGATGCGATGGAGTCGATTCTCGTCTCGATCGCGGTGCCCGACACCTATTTTCAGGCTGCCTGCCGCGTGGCCGTGGAGCGGGCCGGCCAGCCCGCCCTCCAGCCGGTCGCGATCGAGGCCCAGGAGACCGAGCGGATTCGTCGGCACGTGTTGAGCCTCCTGCCCGTCACCCGCGATCCCGGTCAGCGGCGGGTCGTCATCACCAGCTTTCCCGTCGGCGCGCCGTCGCCGGCGCGGCGCGAACAGGGTGGGCGGGCTGTTGCTGGCGTCCGTTCCTCCGCCGATCGCACCACGGCGGTCATTGCGGACGGGGCGGACGGCAAGCCGCGTCGCGCCGACGACCTCGTCGACGTGCTGGCCGCCGGCCGTCTGGGCGAGGTGCCACGGCAGGTCTGGCTGGCGGCTACGAGCGTCTGCGTGGGCCTGTTGGCGGGCGTGCTCTGGTGGCTCGGAGGCCGCCGTGATTCCCCGCGGGCTGGCCGTTCGTCATACCCGGGTTTGCAGCAGCCGCGGATCGACTGGTCTGGCGTCGGTGAGGCTCGAGACGGCGAAGCCGCGCATTCGTCTACCGGTTCCGGATTTGGCCGGGCTGCAGTTTTGCTGTTTGCAGTCTGCGTGGGCGGTGCGGCCGCCGAGGCCGCGGCCCCCGACTCGATCGGCGCCGTCGCGCCGCTGCCCGAGGCGATCGTGGGCGAGCAGCCCGCCTCGCTCGACTCCCCGCACAGACGCCTCTCCGCTTCCGCCAAAGCCACGCCGAACGTCCTGCCGGCGCTACCGCTCTCTCCCGCCGACGGTTCGACCGCAGCCGGTCAGTCGGCCGCTGCTGGCCCTGCCATCGGGCAGGCCGGGCAGTTCACCGACTGGAAACTCCTCGCCGTGATCGTGGCCGCCTTCGGGGTCGTGGCGGCGGTGACCGCCTTCTCGAAGCGTCGGGCGGCGATCCTGCCCCCCGATGTCTTCGAGGTGCTGGGCGAGGGTTCGCTCGGCGGCCAGCACGCCGTGCGGATCGTGCGGTTCGGTCCCAAGACGCTGCTCGTCGGCGTGTCGTCGGCCGGCTGCCAGACACTGGCCGAACTCTCCGACCCGCAGGCCACCGCCTGCATCGCCGCCGCCTGCCGCGGCGTGCATCCGCCCATCCGTCCGGCGGCCGCTGCCCGCCCGCGCGGCCCGCAGGTTCAGCCGGCGGCGATCGCCCGCCCCGGCGGGGAGGCGGCATGACGCGGCGCCGTTCCGTGCACTTTTTTCTGGTTGCGACATGTGCCTTCACGCTGCTCGCTGCTGCGTGCTCCGGAGCCGCCGCCGATGATTCGGCGGCCGTGCAGCCGATGAGCACCGGCTTCGGGCCGGCCTCACTGAGCCCGACGGCAACGCCTGCCGAGCCCGCGGGAAGTCAGGCGGCCACGGCGCCCACGCCCTCGGACCAGCCCGTGTCGCGACCGACTGCACGGTCCGAGGGCCGCGACGTCCAGGCGGTGGCCGGCATGTTCGCGTCGCTCTTCCGCACGCGGTCGCTCGATGCCGCGCTCTCCGCCGCGGTGATGTTCGGGGTGGCCAGCCTGGCGCCGGCCGTGCTCCTGATGACGACCTGCTTCGTGCGGATGTCGATCGTGCTGGCGCTCGTGCGGCAGGGGTTGGGCACGCCGCAGCTCCCCTCCAACCAGATTCTCACGTCGTTGGCCCTGTTCCTTTCGGCGCTGGTGATGTGGCCGGTCTGGACGGCCGCCTACCGCGACGGCGTCGAGCCCTATCAGCAGGGACGGATCGAACTGGCAGCGGCCTACGAGCAGGGCACACTGCCGATCCGCCGGTGGATGGCCACGCAGATCGAGCAGGCCGGCAATCGCGACACGATGCTCTACTTCCTCGCGCGGCATCCTTCCGCCCCCAAGCGGGTGGCCACCTACGACGACGTGCCGGTGGAGACCCTCCTTCCGGCGTTCCTCGTCAGTGAATTGAAGACGGCCTTCGCCATCGGCTTTCGGCTGCTCCTGCCGTTTCTCGTGCTCGACGTGCTTGTGGCGACGCTCGTGGTCTCGACGGGGCTCGTGATGCTGCCGCCCACGCTCGTCTCGCTGCCGCTCAAGCTGATGGTGTTCGTGGCGGCCGACGGCTGGTCGCTCGTGGTCAGGTCGCTGCTCGACGGCGTCCGGCAGGCATCATCCTGAGGAGGCGCGGCATGAGCGACGGCGACCTCGTGGAACTCGTGCGGCAGGCGATCCTGTCGGGCCTGCTCGTGATCGCGCCGGTGCTGCTCGTGGGCTTCGGGGTGGCGGTGGTGACGGGCCTCGTGCAGGCCGCCACCGGCATCCACGAGCCATTGGTGGGGCTCGCACCGAGGCTCGTGGCGATGGCCGCCGCGCTCGTGCTCGTGATGCCGTGGATGGTGGAACGCTTCGTGGAGATGTTTCGGATGGCGGCACCGCCTCCATAAAACGCCGCATGCATCTTACGTATCGCGCCGGCTTCGGGACGGCAACAGTCTCGTCGCGTGGGCGAGGATACGCCCAATGCTCCTCGAGCTGTCGCCGACCCCTCGCCTTCCTCTCCAGGTGCTCAAATCCATTGCTTCAGCAAGCCCTGCACCGCTCCAACAACCCTTCGAATCCCGTGATGACTGAAGCACTGTCGCCGGAGATCGTCGTCGCGGTGGGGGTGTGCGGACGCATC
This sequence comes from Planctomycetia bacterium, assembly GCA_046076685.1. Classification (GTDB taxonomy): domain Bacteria; phylum Planctomycetota; class Planctomycetia; order Pirellulales; family UBA1268; genus CAMCQY01. The sequence continues at coordinate 2,716 of JBJTSM010000474.1, forward strand.
GCGGCGGCCGTGGGCACCGGCACGCTGCCGATTCTGCCAGAGGGTTCTTTTCGCATCCGTTTCGCGCTGGCTGTGGCGCTCGCCGTGGTGGCGGTGCCGATGGCGATGGCGGTGCAGGCTTCCGGGGCGGTGCGGCCGATCGGGCCGCTCCTGCCGGTGCTGGCGGGGGAGGTGCTCGTCGGGTTCATGATGGGCATCGCGGCGGCGGCGGTGCTGGCGGCGGCCGGTTGGGCCGGCGGCATCCTCGGCAGCGTCTCGGGGCTCTCGTGGGCCGACGACTTCGATCCCGCCGCCGGCGGCGATTCGGCGGGGATCGCGCGGCTGGCCTGGTGGGTGGGGCTGGCCGCCTTCTTTACGGCGGGCGGCCACCTTGCCGTGGTGGGTGGCGGGATCGACAGCGTGCGGCATCTTCCCATCGGCACGGTGCTCGGTGGACCGGCGGAGGGGTGGCTGACAAGGCTCGCCATCGCCACCCCCGCGATGGCGTTTTCGCTCGCCGTCATGCTCGCCCTGCCGGCGCTCGTGGCGGTCGTGGCCTTTCATGTCGCCGGCAGCATCTGCCTGCGAACGGTGCCGTTCTCTCCCGGCCCCGGCCTCCTGCAGGGCCTGGCCTCGGTGGTGCTTCTCGCCTGTCTCTGGCTGGGGGCGGATGGCTGGGCCGGCGGCGGCGCGGCCATGATGCTGCGTTCGATCGAGAGTTGCTTCAGCGCGAGGTGACCCGATGAGCGACTCGGCCGAGCGAACGATTCCTGCCACGCCCCGCCGCCGGGAGCAGGCCCGGCGCCGCGGACTCATGCCGCTCGCGTCGTTGCCGGCCTGGGTGGCGAGCGTGGGCACCACGCTCCTCCTGCTGCCGGCCTGGGCGCGGGCCACCCTGCCGGCGGCCACCGCGATGATGGAGCGGTCGCTGGCGGCGGCCGTGGACCATGCCGCGGAGCCGGTCCGGCTCGACCTGCTCCTCCCCGCCGCGGTGCTGCTGCCCACGGTGGCCCTGGTCGCCGTCGCGGGGGCGGTCGGCCTCACGGTGCGGGTGCTGCTCGACGGCTCGCGTTGGCAGGCGGCGCGGGCCCTGCCCACGTTCGACCGCGTCAGCCTGCTGGCGGGCCTGTCGCGGATCTTTTCGACGGCCACGCTCGCGTCGCTCGTGGGCCATGCCGGCGGGCTGGCCCTGCTCGTCGCGGTGGCCGTGTTGTCGGTCGGGCCGCTGCTGGCGATCGTCGGGGCGGGAGAGCCGGCCGACGAGCCGGGAGTCGTGTTCGTCGCCGCGCACCGGGCGATCGTGCCGCTCGTGGCGGCGGCCGTGGTCGTGGCCGCCTGCACGTGGGCGGTGTCGCGGCTGCGGTTCGAGCGGCGGATTCGGATGACACCGACCGAATACGCCGACGAAGCCCGCAGCATGCAGGCCGACCCGAAGGTGCGGCTCCTGCAACGCCAGCGCAGGCAGACGGCTTCTACGGCTCACACGTGAACCGCACGGCGTCAACGCGGTGCCGGCGTGTCGTCGTCGTCGAGTTCCGCCAGCCGGGCGACCGGGGCCACGCCGGTCATCGCCGTCGCGAGTTCGTCGGCGGTGGGGCAGCCCGTCCAGCGGCGGATTTCTTCTCCGGCCGACGTCGCCAGGATCACCGTGGGGAACTGCTTCACGCCGAACCTGCGGCAGTCATCGGCATGCCGGTCGGCATCGACTCCGACGCAGACGAACTGCCGGGAGAGCCGCACGAGCCTCTGGTCGAGCAGCGGGCCCTGGGCCAACTCCGCGCACCAGCGGCACCAGGCGGCGCGGAAGATCACGAGCATCGGCCTGTCTTCGGCGGTCGCCCTCCGCAGCCCGGCCTCGTAGCCTTCGACGTATTCGATGGCCGTGCCCGGCTCCGACGTCGCGGTCAGCCGCACCGGCCGCCGCGTGGGTGACTGCACCGTCTCGTCATGGACTTCGAAGCCCCGCAGCACGACCACCGCCAGCAGGATCGCCGCAGCCGGCACGAGCAGGCGGCCAAGCAGCCGTCCGAGCAGACGGGCAACGGTGGATGAAGGCATGGCGTTGCCGGCGGAATGAGGAACAAAGTGGCCAGACGGCGAGGGATTGGTAGGACTCGCGTGGGAGGGCGGCAAGGCCGGTTGCCTTCGTGGTCGGCCGGGCCAAGGCAAGGTGGGCGATTCGCGGCGACGGGGAGGTCGTGGCTCCGGCGAACGCGGCGTCTTCATGCTGCCGAAAACCGTTGTGTCGGCGCTGCCGAACAACTACCGTCCCCGCGGCTGAAACAGGCCATGGACGGCTTTTTTCCAGAGTCAGGAAGCACGTGTCGGTGTCATGGTCAGAGCCGGTTCCATCACCGTCGGCCTGGTGAGCATCGCGCTTGCGAGCATGGCGCTGGGATCGGGCTGCCGGCTGCTGCCCCGTGGTGGCCCCGTGCCGCAGGATGTCGCCGACGCGCGGCGGCTGTGCAACGAGGGGCTGTCGGCCGCGGACCGCAAGGACCTGTTGCGTGCCGAGGGGCTCTTGGAGCAGGCGGTGAAAAACTGCCCCACCGACGTCGACGCCCGCAGGCACTATGCCGACGTGCTCTGGCAGCGGGGTGAGCGGATGGCGGCGGTGACGCAGATCGCCGAGGCGCTGCGGCTCTCGCCCGGCGACACGGGCCTCTGCATCGACGGCGGCCGCATGTACATGGAACTGGGACTTCTCGACGACGCCGACCAGCTCGCCCGCGAGGCGGTCCGCATGGCACCCCGCTCCGACAAGGCGTGGCGGCTGCACGGCCAGGTGGCGCTCGCCCGGGGCAGGCCGGAGCAGGCCCTCGCCGATTTTCATCGGGCGTTGGCGATCGCGCCGGACGAGCGTGATCTCATTCTCGAAACGGCGGAGGTGTATCGTCGGCTGGGGCGGCCGCAGCGGGCGCTGGCGACGCTGGCCATCCTCGGCGAAAGCTATCCGCCGAACCAGACGCCGGCCCAGGTGCTTGCGCTTGAAGGCATGGCGCAGGAGGCGCTCGAACGGCCCGGTGACGCGATCGAGAGCTACCGTCACGCGATGACGCGGGGGCTCGATTCGCCCGACATCACGGCCCGGCTCGCGAAGCTCGAGCAGGAGATGGCCACGGAACCGCGCACGGCCGTGGCCGAGGTGCCGGCGGACGGCACGCTCAAGTAGGCCGCGTCATTCGCCCGTGGTCGTCCGGCCCGTGAGCAGGTCGAAGGCGCCGATCGCCGGCACGAGCATCGCCAGGGTGGCGAAGCCGTAGGCCGCCGCCGCCACGAGAAATACCTGCAGCGCGTTGCCCTGCAGGAAGCCCGTGATCGCCACGAATGTCAGCGCCGGCAGGAGCGCGGAGGCCCAGCCGATCGCCGGCGACGGATTGCGGGCGGAGAGGGCCGCGTAGAGCCCCACCGCACCGCCGACGATCACCGCGAGGAACGGCGCCAGCTGCAGCTCGAAGCTCGAGCCGAAGGCCACCATGATCCGCATCGCCGTGGCGACGCCCACGAACAAAAACGCCACGGTGCCGAGCGCCACCGCGATCGCCCGGCGCGAGGCGGTGTGCGACAGGCCCGCGTGCAGGCCGAGCACCGCGGCGAAGAAGATCAACAGCGCCAGGCCGAGCCCCATGTAGACGGCGTTTTCGGCCGTGGTGATCCGCGTCACCGCGAGTGCCGCGCAGAGCAGGAGCGGGAAGATCACGATCTCGCGGGCGGCGATCAGCACGCCGAGCAGCTTTCCCCAGACGAATTCCGAGGGCTCCAGGTCGGTCACGAGCAGGACGTCGAGCGCACCGCGGTCGCGCTCGGTCGTGATGCTGGTCACGGCCATCGCCGCCACCGCCAGCAGGCTGGCCAGCGCCATCGGCACGACCGCGACGGCGACGGCGAACCCGTCGGGGCGGGCCTGGCGGGCCTCGGCCACGATGCCGGCGACGGCCGCGCCAAAGAGGAGCAGCCATGCCAGCCGGATCAGCAGCATCGCCTTGCCGTGGGCCCGGGTGCAGGTTTCCCGCCAGAGCACCGGGTTGTCCCAGACCACCCGGGCCGGCCGCTTGGCGACGGGGGCGCGCGACGCATCGTCCGCCGTCGGCTGCCGCCGGATCTCCTGGGCGGTGTTCCAGTCCCGCACGCGGCTCACCGCGAGGATGTTGGCCAGCAGGATGACGGCGGCCGAGACCGCCAGGAACGGCACGAGCGTGCCGCCTCCCGCGGGCGCCAGCGCCGCGAACACCGCCCGCGCCGGCGACACCTGCGCCCCGACGGCCGGGCCGAACCGTCCGGCCACGACCTCGCCGGCAGCCACCCATGCCACCAGCGCGAAGGTGGTGATGGCCAGCGACTGGAACGTCGTGTCTTTCCAGAAGGCGACGCAGGTGGCCACGCTGGCCGCGACCAGCGCCGCCGCCGCGGTCACCGCGAAGACGCGGGCCAGCTGCGGCATGCCGACGCCACCGAAGAGCGAGGCGATCACGAAGACCGGCGCGGCGGACAACAGGAGCAGGAGCACCCGCAGCAGGCTGCCCGCCAGCTTGCCCAGCACGAGCTGCCCGTCGGTGAGGCGGCTGATGAGCAGCAGTTCGAGCGTGCGGCGATCCTTTTCCGCGGTGACGGCCACGGTGCTCGTCATCGCGGCGGCGAGCATCGCCAGCGACAGCTGCAGCGGCGCGAGAATCCGCAGCAGCGTCGCGCCAAAGCGGGCGGTGTCGCCGGCGGTCGTCACCGCCTGGGTGCCCGTCACCACCAGCCAGCAGGTGGCGACGATGCCCAGGAGGGCGCCGCAATAGACGGCTCGGGCGACGAACAGCCCGCGGGCCCGCGGCACCGCCTGCACCTCGCGTTCGAACACGGCTCCCAGCATCGT
>JBJTSM010000475.1:0-5396 GCA_046076685.1 Planctomycetia bacterium
AAGCGGTCGTGCTTCGACACGGGCCTCCGCGTGCCGCTCATCGTGCGGCATCCCGGGGCGATCGGGGCCGGCGCCCGCGAGGCCCGCGTGGTCAGTTTCATCGACTTTGGCCCCACGGTGCTCTCCCTTGCGGGCATCGAGCCCGACCGGCGTCTCGACGGCACGCCGTTTCTCGGCCACTTCGCCAGCGAGCGAAACGACTACCGCCGAGGCCACGCCTATGCGAATGCCGACCGTTTCGACGAGGTCTATGACCGCAGCCGCACGGTCTCCGACGGTCGCTTCCGCTACACCCGCCATCTCACGCCCGAACTTCCTTACCTGATCCGCAACGCCTACCGCGAGCGGCTGCCGTTGACCGCCGATCTGTACAGGCTCGAGGAATCGGGCCCACAGCGGCCGGAGCAGTGGCAGCTCGCGGCCAAGAGCCGGCCGCCGGAGGAGTTCTACGACTCGAAGACAGACCCCTGGGAGGTGAACAACCTGATCGACTCCGCCGAGCATCGGCAACGGATCGCGGCGCTCCGTGAGCATCTCGACGCCTGGATCGCCGACACGGGGGATCTCGGCCTCGTGCTGCCCGAGACGAGGCTCGTGCGGGAACGGTTGTGGCCGCCCGACGGCACCCAGCCAACCACGCCGCCGGCCGAGATCAGCGACAACGCCGTGCAGCGGGGTGACGGGATGGCCTTCGTCGTGACGCTCTCCTGCAGCGATCCCGGCGCATCGATCGGGTATCGGCTCGCCGCGGAGAAGCGGTATGCGGGGCCCTGGCGTGTCTACACCGGGCCGTTCGAGTCTCCGGCCGACCGCCGGTTCATCGAGGTACGCACCCATCGCATCGGACACCGGCCGAGCACCACGGGTGCCCTGCTCGGCGGCGAATAGGCCGAGCCGACGGCAGACAATCAGGCATTCACCGCGCAAGGCGTCGTGGTCGCCGCTGACAGACGTGCGTCCGATCTGCCGCCTGTCGAGCACGCGGCGACGCCGGTGGGCTCGGCAGCACCGGCACGTGGTGGGCAGTCGGTCAGCCCCGGGCGGCGACGGCTTCGAGCGCCTTGCGGACGTGTGGCTCGGCGGAGAGCGTTGAGTTGTAGACCATGCGGACCGCGCCCTCTGGGTCGATCACGTAGGTCACCCGACCGGGAAAGATCCCCAGCGCACGCGGCACGCCGAAGAGCCGCCGGAGGGACCCGTCGCCGTCGCTGATGATCGGGAACGGCAGGGAGTGCCGCTCCGCAAATTTCCGGTGGCTCGCCGGCGAATCGCTGCTCACTCCCACCACCTCGACGTCGGCCTTCACGAACTGGGCGTAGGCGTCGCGGAAGGCGCAGGCCTGCTGCGTGCAGACGGGCGTGCCATCCTTGGGATAGAAAAAGAGCACGAGCGACTTGCGGCCGAGCAGCGCCTGCGAATCAAACGTGCTGCCGTCCTGGAGTGTCGCCTGAAAGGCCGGTGCTGGGTCGCCGACATCGATCGCTGGCACGGGGAGGCTCGCGGAGGTGCGTGAATCACTTCCCCATAGTGTAGCCGGCCGCCGACGGCGGAGCACTGGACCAATCCACGTCGTTTCGTGAAACTTTCGCGGACGAACATTCCTCGACCCGCATCCCCGGAGCTGCCCCACGCGATGACCGTCCCGATGAAGATCCTGATCCTCGGCTCCCAGGGCAATCTCGGCCAGGATCTGGTGTCGGTCTTTTCGGCCGCCGGCCACGAGGTGGTGGGCTGCGACCGCGACGAACTGGACGTCACCGACGAGGCCGCGACGCGGGAGATGATCGGCCGCGGCTTCACGGCGGTGATCAACGCCGTCGCCTACAACAACGTGGACGGCGTGGAAAACCCGGCCAACCGCCCCATCGCCTGGCGGCTCAACGCCGAGGTGCCGGGCGAACTGGCCCGGGCCTGCCACGATTCGGGCGCGGCTTTCGTGCACTACAGCACCGACTATGTCTTCGCGGGCGACAGGCCCGAGGGCTATGCGGAAGGCGACAGCCCCGCGCCGCTCTCCGCCTACGGCGAGGGCAAGTTCGCCGGCGAGCAGGCCGTGGCGGCCGCCGGTGGGCAGTTCTACGTCTGTCGGCTCTCGAAGATCTTCGGCCGGCCGGGACCCTCCAAGCTCTCGAAGCCGAGCTTCGTGAGCCTCATGGTGGGGCTGGCGAAGACGAAACCTGCGCTCAAGATCGTCGACGAGGAGGTGGGCAGCCCCACCTACACCCGCGACGTGGCAACGGCCACGCTGCGGCTGCTCACGGACCGCTTTCCGCCGGGCATCTACCACCTGGTCAACGAGGGCCCGGGGGTCACCTGGTATGGCTTCGCCGAGGAATTTTTCACGCTGCTGGGGATCGAGACGCCCCGCACTCCCGTGACGTCGGCGGCCTTCCCGGTGATCGCGAAGCGGCCGCCGTTCGCGCTCTTGAAAAACACGAAGTTCCCCCCGCTGCGCAGCCGCCGTGAGGCGCTCGAGGCATTTTTTCGGGAATGCCCGCCCGACGCGTGACCGGCCGTCGTGCCGGCGGCCCTCCGCTGCCCTCTCATCCGTCCGCCCTGGACGGCCTGACGCCGACCTGATTCAATCGAGCCATGAACGTCGAACGCGTGAAATACGTCATCTGGGCGGCCGACATGGACCGCGCGGCCCGTTTTTACTGCTCGCTCTTCGGAGGGCGGATCCTCCGGCAGAATCCGGCCATCGTCGAGGTCGGAGTCCTCGATGCGGTCATCGGCATCCACGGCGGCGGCGAGGGCAAACGCACCTGGACGGGCCTGAGCTTTCAGGTGGCCGATGTCGTGGCGGGGGCACGGGACGTGGTGGCGGCCGGCGGCCAGCTCGCGCGGGAGCCTGCGGACGAAAACGGCGAGCCCCCGCACCTGGCGATGTGCGTCGACCCCGAGGGCAACGAGTTCATGCTCACGCGGAAACGCTCGGCCTGACCGCCCGAAGCCGTCAGCCCCGCAGGGCGTCGAGTTTCTCGCGGATCCGCTCGGCCAGCCGGCGACGCTCGGCCAGCTGCGACTCGGTGGCCGGCTGCCGTGAGGCGCCCATGCGGAAGCCGCAGAGCTCCACGGCCGCCCGGAAGCCCTCGGGAAAATCGGCCCCAAGGATCACGAGGTCGAAAAGATCGGTGAGCTTCCGCTGCAGGTCGAATGCCTGGTCGATCTGGCCGGCCCGCACGGCGTCGTAGATGCCACGGGTGAGGCCCGGCACGATCCCGCTCGACGCATGCGTGCCGCCGTTGCAGCCCGCCAGGAGCATCGGCACGAGCGCCGCCTCCCAGCCGGTGAGGAACGAGAAATCGGGGCGGATCGGCCGGACGGCCGCGATCAGCCGGCCCATGTGGGAGATGTCGCCGCTCGAGTCCTTGATGCCCACGATCCGGGGAAACTCCTCCACCAGTCGCCGCACCGTGGGCACGTCGATCGGCGAGGCGAGCATCGGGATGTTGTAGAGCGTGACGTCGATCGGGCTGTGCCGTCCGATCTCGCGGAAATAGGCATACACGCTCTCGGATGACAGCCGGTAGTAGAACGGCGACACGACCGCCACCGCCCGGGCCCCCGCCTCGAGGCACTGCTCGCAGGCCTTGATCGTCTCGGCCACGTTCGCCTCGGCGGCGCCCGCGACGACCGGCACGCGGCCGCCCGCCGTATCGCAGACGATCTGTACGATCCGCCGCCGTTCCTCCACGGTGAAGCGGAGGAACTCGCCCGTGGAGCCGTTGGGATAGAGGCCGTGCACGCCCCCCGCGATCAGCCACTCGACGTAGCGGGCCAGTTCGGCCTCGTTGATGCGGCCGCGACCGTCGAGCGGCACCATCAGCGGGGTGAGGATTCCGGAAATCGGACCGGCAACTGCCATGACATTGTGCTCCTGACGAAAAGGCGACAACTTATCACACGGCTGTCGCGGTCTGCTACACTCCCGCCACCGACGGAAGCCCCACGATCCGGAGCACATTCATGGCCGACAAACCGATTCTCTTCCTTCTCAAGTCCGGCTTCCTCGATCCCCAGCACGGGCCGGGCGGGTTCTACTGCCCGGAGTGCGCGACCATCGCCGGGCTGCTCTGGTACTACCCCGACGTGGCCGCAAAACTCGACGTCCGGCTCGTCGACGCCCCGAGGCCGCGGCCCGACGTGGTGGCGCTCGTCGGCGAGGAGAACCAGTCGTGTCCCGTGCTCGTGCTGCCGCCGGGTGACGAACCGGTCGGTGTGCCGCATGCAAAGGGGCGTGCCTTCGTCTCGGGGCCCGCGAAGATCGTCGACTTTCTGGCCGATCGCTTCGGCACTGCGCGGTCGCACTGAACCGGCAGACAGGTTGAAGCCTGTCTTCCATCGCATCGATTCAGTGCAACATCCCGATCATCGCCGCGGCCGCCGCGGCCGAAACACGTCTCGTGCGGCGGGCGGCGGGGGCGATGCACGTGGCGGCCAGCACACCGGCCTCAATCCCGGCCAGCCCGCGGTAGCGACGCGTCACCACGCCGCCCTGCTCCCGCAGCCGGTCGGCCAACTGTTGCAGCTCTTGTTCTGAATAAGCGAATCGCGCCGCCGTCTCGCCGGCAGCCAGCACCTCGCCCCATGGCGGACGAACGATCTCCACGCGGCCCGCGTCGAGCAGCGCGGGCATCCACCGCTGGAAGAACATCAGCATCAGGACGCTGCAGTGGATGCCGTCGGCATCGGGATCCATGAGCAGCAAAATCCTATCGTAGCGGCAGGCCGCGAGATCGAATCGGTCGCCCATGCCGGCACCGACCGCGGCACAGAGTGCCTGAAAGAGCGGCTGGCCGGCGACCTTCTTTTCGCTCGCCTTCAGGGCGTTGAGCGGCTTGCCCTGCATCGGAAGCACGGCCTGAAACGCAGGATCGCGGACGCGGCTCACCGCATCGGCCGCGGAATCCCCCTCCACGACGAAGAGCTCGCTGTGCACGCCAGCCCCATGGGCATGGCAGTCATCGAGTTTGAGCGGGCCGCGCGGAAACAGCATGGATTGCGGGGGAGTCCAGACAACGCCGTCGCGATGCTCCAACGACCTCAGCAAACAGCGGATGGGGTGGGATTCGAATTGTCGCAGAAACCATCGGGAAATAGCCAGATAGCCGCAACCGACGACGCAGAATCCGACGCAGTCGTTGCGTCGCCCCCTGCCCCACCCGCCCTCGTGGAAATCCTCCGCCTCGCGACGGCCATGGCCGCGATGCCCCCCGAAGTCGCGGCCGCCCTTCGAGCATTGTTCGGCGGCCACCCTCCCCCCCGAGTCACCCCCCGATTGTGCTATCATGCGTCGAGGTTACCAGTTTCCCAACGCCCTACCCCACCGCGATAGGAACTCTCCCGTGCGTACCGGCAATCCGACTCTCAACGACAAGACGTTCGAGAACTTT
>JBJTSM010000476.1:0-3834 GCA_046076685.1 Planctomycetia bacterium
GATGAGCGTGATCGTGTCGCGGGCGCTCCCCGACGTCCGCGACGGCCTCAAGCCGTCGCAGCGGCGGATCCTGGTCGCCATGAACGACCTGAACCTCTCGCCCGGCGCGTCGCGGGTGAAATGCGCCAAGATCTCCGGCGACACGAGCGGCAACTACCATCCGCACGGCGAGAGCGTGATCTACCCGACGCTCGTCCGCATGGCCCAGGAATGGAACATGCGTCACGTGCTCGTCGACAAGCAGGGCAACTTCGGCTCGATCGCCGGCCTGCCCGCCGCCGCGATGCGATACACGGAGGCCAGGCTCTCCCCGATCGCGGCGATGATGCTCGACGACCTCGAACTCGACACCGTCGACTTCGTGCCCACCTACGACGAGCGCAACACCGAGCCGGTGGTGCTGCCGAGCCGCTTCCCCAACCTCGTGGTCAACGGGGCCGGTGGCATCGCCGTGGGCATGGCCACGAGCATTCCGCCGCACAACCTGGGCGAGGTCTGCCGGGCGCTCGTCAAGCTGATCGACAGCCCGGGCACCACGATGGCGGAGCTCCTGCAGATCTGCCCGGGCCCCGACTTCCCCACCGGCGGCATCGTCATGGGCCGCGAGTCGCTCGTGCGTGGGTATCTCACGGGCCGCAGCACGATCACGCTCCGCGCGCGGGCACACGTCGAGGAGTTCGGCAAGAACCGCAGCCGCATCGTCGTCACGGAGATCCCCTACCAGCAGACCCGCGACGCCATCGAGGAGAAGATCGCGGAACTCGTGAACGAGGACCGCATCAAGGGCATCTCCGCGATCCGCAACGAGAGCGACCTGAAGGAGCCGGTGCGGCTCATCCTCGAGCTCAAGCGGGACGCCGATCCCGACGTGGTGCTCAACCAGCTCTACCAGTTCTCGCCGCTCCAGACGTCGTTCTCGCTGATCTTCCTGGCGTTGGTCGACGGGAAGCCGCGGATCCTGTCGTTCAAGAACATGCTGGAGGAGTTCCTCCGGCACCGCACGGCGGTGCTCCGCCGCCGCACCCAGCATCTGCTCGCCAGGGCCCGCAGCCGCAAGCACACCGTGGAAGGCCTGCTGGTGGCGCTGGCGAACATCGACGAGGTGATCCAGATCATCCGCAGTTCGCGGTCGCAGGCCGAGGCGAAGGAACGGCTCGTGCAGATCCAGACGCCGGCGGCGCTCCTCGAGCGGGCGCTCGGCGCCGACGGCTTCGCCATCATGCAGGAGGAGCGGGGGGTGTCGGACACCTACGGCCTCTCCCCGGTGCAGGCCGACGCCATCCTCCGGCTCACGCTCGGCCAGCTCGTCAATCTCGAACAGGAGAAGCTGGGCGGCGAACACCGCGAGCTGCTCGACAAGATCGCCGAGTTTCGGCGGATCCTCTCGAGCGAGGCCAACATCAAGGCCCTCATCCGCGACGACCTGCTCGAACTCGAGGCCAAGCACGCGGACGACCGCCGGACGGAGATCAGCGGCGAGGCGGGGGACATCCGCGACATGGCCGAGCTGATCACCGAGGCCACCATGGTGGTGACGATCAGCCGTGCCGGCTACGTGAAGCGGACGCCGGCCGACGTCTACCGGGCGCAGCGGCGCGGCGGCAAGGGGCTGACGGGCGCGCGGACCGACGAGGAGGATCCGATCGAACACCTCTTCGTGGCCAGCACCCACGACTGGCTGCTCGTGTTCACCACGCTCGGCAAGGTGTTTTCGCTGCGCGTCTTCGAACTGCCGGAGCTGGCCCGTGATGCGAAGGGCCGGGCCCTGATCAACCTGCTCGAATTCGAGGCGGGGGAGAAGGTCGCCGACTGCCGGGCCGTGTCCGGATTCGACGACCCGAACCAGTATCTCATGCTCGCGACCCGCAGCGGCGTGGTGAAGAAGACGGCGCTCGAGGAATATCGCCGCCGACGGACGAAGGGTCTCATCGCGGTCAAGCTCCGCGAGGGGGACGAACTGGTCGACGCCGTGATCACGAAGCCGGGCGACGAGCTGGTGCTCGCCACCGCGAAGGGGATGGCGATCCGGTTCCCCGAGTCGGACGCCCGCCCGATGGGACGCGACACGAGCGGCGTCCGCGGCATCAAGCTGGGTGCCGGGGACAGGCTCGTCGGCATGGTGGTGGCCGATCCCGATGCCACGCTGCTCACGGTCTGCGAGCAGGGCTACGGCAAGCGGACGCCCTTCGGAGCGGGCACGCCGCTGTCCGGTCCGGCGCCCGGCGAGGAGGGGGAGGCGGCCGAGAGCGAGCCGACCGAGTCCGCCGCCGAGGAGTCGGAGGGGGACGCCGAGTCGAGCGGCATGCGGTACCGCACCCAGCATCGCGGCGGCAAGGGCATCCGCGACATCAAGACGACGGCCCGCAACGGCCAGGTGGTCGCGGTCGTCTCGGTGCGGGACGAAGACCAGGTGCTGATGATGACGGCGCGGGGCAAGATCCAGCGGGTGAACGTCCGCGAGATCAAGTCGATCGGCCGGAACACGCAGGGCGTGCGGATCATGCGGCTCGACGAGAGCGACTCGTTGGCCGCCGTGGTGCCGGTGCCGCCGGGCGAGGCCGAAGAGACGACCGAACCGGTGGCCGGCGAGCCGCCGGTGGCGTGATCCGGAACCAGCCTTCCGCCCCCGAGCTCTCGCGAGTGGATCGGGGGATCTTTCGGCAAAAACAGGCCGTTTTTTCGAAGGTAGAGTAGTTTCGGCAGCGAAACTTTCATCCCTCCTTCAGAGACCCCTCACATGCGGATCGCAGTCGTCGGCACCGGCTACGTCGGGCTCGTCACGGGCACCTGTTTCGCCGACAGCGGTAACACGGTCACCTGCCTCGACATCGATGCCGACAAGATCGCCCGGCTCAACCGCGGCGAGATCCCCATCTACGAGCCCGGCCTCGAGGAGCTCGTGGTCCGCAACGCGAAGGCGGGACGGCTGCTCTTCACCACCGACACCGTCGCCGCCCTCAAGAGCGCGCAGGTCGTCTTCCTGGCCGTCGGCACGCCGCCCGCCGCCGACGGTTCCGCCGATCTGTCGAGCCTCTGGAAGGTGGTCGATGCGATCGCCCCGCATCTCCATCCGGATGCGGTCGTGGTGACCAAGAGCACGGTGCCGGTGGGCACCTGCGCGGGCATCGAAACGCGGCTCAAGGAACGCACCGGCCGAGCCTGCCATGTGGCGAGCAATCCGGAGTTTCTGAAGGAAGGCGCCGCCATCGACGACTTCCAGAAGCCCGACCGCGTGGTCGTGGGGGTGCGGTCGGCCGCCGTGGCGGAGATCCTGCGGAGTCTCTACCTGCCGTTCCTGCGGACCGAGCACCCGTTTCTGGTCATGTCGCCGGAAAGCTCCGAGATGACGAAATACGTCGCCAACTCGCTCCTGGCCACGAAGATCAGCTTCATCAACGAGGTGGCCAACCTCTGCGAGCGGATGGAGGCCGACATCGACGACGTGCGGCGCGGCATCGGGCACGATCGCCGGATCGGCTTCGCGTTTCTCTTTCCGGGCGTGGGCTACGGCGGCAGTTGCTTCCCCAAGGACGTGCAGGCCCTCGCCGCGATGGCCCGCGACAAGGGCGTGGTGCCGCGGATCCTGTCGGCCGTGCACGAGACGAATCGCGCGCAGAAGCAGGTGCTCGGCGAGAAGATCGCGGCCCACTTCGGCGGCCGGCTGGCCGGCCGCCGCATCGCCGTCTGGGGGCTGGCGTTCAAGCCCCGGACGGACGACGTCCGCGACGCCCCCGCCCTCTATCTGATCAACGCCCTGCTGGCCGGGGGCGCGGTCGTGACGGCCTACGATCCGGATGCGATGGACAACTTCCGCGCGATGTACGGCGACCGGAT
>JBJTSM010000477.1:0-7137 GCA_046076685.1 Planctomycetia bacterium
ATCTACGGCAACTATCCGATGCCAATGACCGCCAGGGAGGTCGCCCGCACGACGCCCATCGTGGCCCGGGTTCTCCATTACGACACGCAAAACATGCGCTATCGGCGTGAAATGCAACTGAACTTCATGGACGCGTTGCACCTCGTCGACGTCGCCGCCCTGCCGTTCGTGGACGAGCCCCCGATCTACTACCCCAACGCCGACCGATGGCGGGAAATCACCCGGGATCGCGAGAAGTACAAGTCGGTCGATCTCGCCAACCCGGGGAGCGCCGAGAAGAAAATCTACGACGCCCTCGACCAGACCGTGGAGGACATGAACTTTCAGGAAACGCCCCTGCGGGACGTGATCAACCAGCTCAAGGACAAGTACGACATCCCGATCCTGCACGACAAGAAGGCGTTCGAGGACGCCGGGCTCGACCTCGACACGACCGTCGTCACGCAGAACGTGTCGGGCATCTCGCTGCGATCGGCCCTCCGCCTGATCCTCGGCGACATCGACCTCACCTACCTGATCAAGGACGAGGTGATGATGATCACGACCAAGGACAAGGCAGCCGAAAACCTGGTGATCAAGGTCTATCCCGTCGGCGACCTCGTCATGCCGCTCAACTCCGGTGGCGGCGTCAATCCGTTCCAGACCGGCGGTGGCATGGGCGGCGCCGGCGGGATCAACAGCGGCCAGGGTGGCGGCATCCAGGCCTGCGGCATGGGTGGCAACGGCATGGGCGGCATGTTCCAGATCTCCGACGCCCGGGCGCGGGTGGCCCGCCGCGAGAAGCCGAATGCGGTGGCCCTGCCGCAGAATCCGCGGGCGAAGACGGCGGGCGGCGGCGTCCGTTCCGAAAAGACCGCCCCGAAACTGGGCGGTGCCGAAAAACCGAGCGGCGACGCCCAGCCGCCGCTCGACGACATCGGTCTTCCGGCGGCGGTGATCGATGCGGACGACCTGCAGGCGGCCGTGACCGCCTACCTCACGGAATCGACCCGGCCCGACGGCGGCCCCGGCGTCGACCAGCGTGACCTCACGATCAGGATGGCACGGCTGCGGGTCACCGCTGCGGAGCTCGGCAGAGAGAAACGGTTCGATCGGGCCGCGGAACTGCTCTCGGCGGCAATTGCCTGCGGCCGTGCGGAGCCGTGGATGTACGAGGCGCTGGCCGTGGCGCTGGAGGCTGCCGGCCGACCGCACGACGAGGTCGAGCGGGCCCTGCTCTCGACGGCCGAGTTTGCCTCGGGGCCCGGTGATCTCCTCGCGTTGGCCAATTATCTGGCGCGATTCGGCTCACCCAGCCGGGCCATTCGGCTCTGCAAGCAGGTGACGAATCTCGATCCGGCGAACCGCGAGGCCTACGCCCTCGCCATGACGCTCGCGGCCCGCGCGGAGGATCTCGCCACGCTCCGCTGGGCCTGCCCCGGCGTGCTGTCGCACGAGTGGCCCGCCGATCAGCGCGAGGTCTTCATGCGGGCGGCCAGGCTGTCGCGAGCCACCTTCGACGCCCTGGAAAAAGCTGAACGCAAGGACGAGGCGGCCGACTTCCGGACCCGTGTCGAGCGGGCGCTCGTCCGCGACATCGAACTGGAACTGGCCTGGAACGGCGATGCCGACATCGATCTGGTCGTGGAGGAGCCGCCAGGAACGGTCTGCTCGCTCTCGTCGCCGCGGTCCAGTTCGGGAGGCATGCTGCTCGCCGATTCGGAAGCGCCGGCCGACCCGGCCAACGCCACGCACCGGGAGCGGTATGTCGCCGCCGAGGCTTTCCCCGGAACCTACCGGATCCTGGTCCGGCGGGCCTGGGGCAAGGTGGCGGCCGACACGGTGACCGCCACGGTCGTCTTCTACCGCGGCACCGACCGCGAGCAGTGGCAGCGGAAGCAGCTCGTCGTGAAAAACGACGAGGCGTTCGTGAGCATCGACCTGCTCGAGGGTCGACGCAAGGAACCGCTGGCCGACGCCCAGGTGGCACAGGACGTGGTGGCCCAGCAGCAGATGGGCCGGGCCATCCTGGCCCAGCAGCTCGCCGGCATGGTCGATCCGACTGCGTCGGCATCGCTCTCGCAGAGCCGTAGCGGGCCGCAGACATCGGGCGGCCCCGGCATGCCCTTCTTCCGCAACGGCGCCGTCGGCTATCAGCCGATCATCAGCACGCTGCCCGAAGGCACCAACATGATGGCGCAGGCCGTCGTCTCAGCCGATCGCCGCTATGTCCGCGTGACGACCGTGCCGCTCTTTTCGGGCGTCGGCCAGGTCACCCAGTTCTCCACGGCCAGCGGCGGAAGTGGCGGCGGCGGTGGTGCCGGCGGCGGCATGGGTGGTGGTGGTATGGGCGGCGGCATGGGTGGCGGCATGGGCGGTGGTATGGGTGGTGGTATGGGTGGTGGTATGGGTGGCGGTATGGGTGGCGGCGGCATGGGGGGTATGGGCGGTGGCGGCATGGGTGGCGGTGGCATGGGTGGTGGCGGCATGGGCGGCGGCATGTTTTGATTTTGCGAGTCAACGATGCCCAACTTCGGCGTGATCCTCGCCGCTGCCGGCCAGAGCAGCCGCTTCCAGGATCCCAACTACAAAAAACCGTTCGCGCCGCTCGCGGGCCGTCCCGTCTGGCTGCATGCGGCTGAGAAATTCACCGACCGCAGCGACGTGAAGCAGGTGGTTGTGGTCGTCTCGCCCGAGGACCGCGAGGCCTTCGTGGAGAAATTCGGCGCGAGCCTCGCCTTCATGGGGATCACGCTGGCGGAAGGGGGCAGCCACCGGGCCGAGTCGGTCCGCCGTGGCCTCGAGAAATTGTCCGACGACATCGACATGGTGGCGATCCACGATGCGGCCCGGCCCTGCCTCGCGACCGCCTGGATCGACCGTGTGTTCGAAGCGGGCGCCCGCACCGGCGCCGCGATCCTCGCGATCCCGGTGGTGGGCACGCTCAAGCGAGTGAACGCCGACAACCTGATCACGGAAACCGTCGATCGTTCCGGCCTCTGGGAGGCGCAGACACCGCAGGTCTTTTCGCGTGACCTGCTCGTCCGCGCGTTCGCCCACGCCGCGGCCCAGGGGGCCCAGCCCACCGACGAGGCACAACTCGTCGAGGCGATCGGCCAGCGGGTGACCGTGGTGCCCGGCTCACCGATCAACATGAAGATCACGTCGCGGGAGGATCTCAGGCTCGCCGAGCAGGCCATGAAAGCCCTCCCGGCCAACCGCCTCGACGGCCCCGCCCACCCCTTTGCCAACGACGACATGTGGCGTTAGGCCCCGAGTCAGCCAGAGGCTTGCGATGGAATCCGACCTCTTTTCCGATTTCCAGGCCCGCGGCCTGATCCACCAGTCGACCGACGCGGCGCGGCTCCGCGAGTGGCTCGCCACTCCCGGCCGCCGCGTCTACGCGGGATTCGACCCCACGGCCGACAGCCTCCACGTGGGGCACCTCGTGGCGCTCGTGCTCCTGCGACGCGTGGCCGAGGCGGGGCACGAACCCGTGGCCCTGATCGGCGGCGCGACCGGCATGATCGGCGACCCGAGTGGCCGGAGCGAGGAACGCAACCTGCTCTCGCCCGACGAACTGGCGGCCAACATCGCCGGCGTCGAACGACAGATCAGATCGGTCCTGGGAAGCGCCGGACGGGACGACCGCGTCGCCTCCCATCACGTCGTGAACAACGCCGACTGGATGCGGGGCGTGGGCTACCTTGAATTCCTCCGGGACGTCGGCAAGCACGTGCCGCTCTCGCAGATGCTCGGCAAAGACTCGGTGAAGAGCCGCCTGGAGCGGGATGGAGGCCTCTCCTACACCGAGTTCAGCTACATGCTCCTGCAGGCCTGGGACTTCGTGCACCTCTCCGATGCGCTCGACTGCCGCGTGCAGATCGGCGGCAGCGACCAGTGGGGCAACATCACCGCCGGCATCGAACTCGGCCGGCGGCTCAGGTCGCGGGAGCTGCACGGCATCACCTGCCCGCTGCTCACGAAATCCGACGGCACCAAGATGGGCAAGACCGCCTCCGGCGCGATCTGGCTCGATCCCCGCCGCACGAGCCCCTACCGCTTCTACCAGTACTGGATCAATCTCGACGACGACGACGCCGGCCGCTGCCTTGCCCGGCTGACGCTCCTGGCACTCGATGAACTGGCCGACCTCGACGCGAAGCGGGCCGCCAATCCGGCCGCCCGCGACTCGCAGAAACGCCTGGCGGAGGAACTCACCCGGCTCGTGCACGGCGACGCGGGCCTCGCCGCCGCCCGGCAGGCCACGGACATCTTCTTTGGTGCCGAAATCCAGCAACTCGACGACGGCCAGTTGGCCGAGATTTTCGCCGATGTGCCCAGCCGCGAATTCGCCCGCGGCACGCTCGACGGCGAGGGCCTGCAACTCGTCGAGGCGCTCGCCGACACGGGCCTCGCGCAGAGCCGCGGCGTCGCCCGCCGCACGATCGAACAGGGTGGCGCCTACGTCAACAACCGGCGCGTCGCCGACGTCGCCTACCGGCTCACGGCCGCCGACCTCGCCGGGGCCTCCACGCTCGTGCTGCGGTCGGGCAAGAAGTCCTACGCGATCGCCCGGTTCAAGTGACGCCGGCCGGGCCGCCGTTGACCGGGCTGCCCGCGAAGCCTATTTCTCTCCGGCACCGATCCGGAGTCCCCTGCGCATGAAAATCAGCACCACGGCCATGACGTTCCTGGCGGGGCCGCTGTTCGCGGTCGTCGTGTTCTTCTCCATGACAGGAACGCCTGCCGGAGCCGACGAGCCCGTCGGCGGCGCCGAGGTGATCTCGCTCGAAGACCAGTTGAAGACCGGTCTCAAGGCCCGCCGGCCCGAGGAGACGGAATTCATCGCCGAGGTGGCCCGGCTCGTCGACACCGGCAGACTGCCGCGGAAGCTGGTCGACTCCACCTTCTCGTGGGCCCTGAAGCGCCGGCAGACCTATCCCTTCCCCGCCTTCGAACGCGCCCTGCGGCTGCAGGCGGACAAGCTGGGCGTCGATCTGTAGCGTGGCGGGATGGCAGCCGGCACGCGAGCGGGATCCCTATCCCCCGGCTTGCGCCGGGGGCTTTTATGGACGTATCCCCCGGCTTGCGCCGCGGGCTTTTATGCTCCCATACAAGTCCCGAGCGCGAGCGACGGGATCGGCAACCTCATCCACGGCGTGTCGCGATTCATCCGACCACCAAGCTGCGGATCCGCGAATCGGCGAGCGTGTCGGCGATGAAGCGTGCGCCTGTGAAATCGTGCCGGCGGCTATGGCCGCCCGGCACCGCCACGGCGACGGCCCCGGCCGCGACCGCCGCGCGACAGCCGGCCGCGGAGTCCTCGAGCACAAGCATCGACCCGGGGTCGACGGCCAGCCGTCTGGCCGCCGCCTGGTAGATCTCCGGGTGCGGCTTGCCGTTCGTCACGTCGGCGCTCGTGAGCACGAACGCAAACCGCTCGTGCAGCCCCACCCGGCCCAGCACATCATGGGCGAAATCGGGGCCGCTGCTCGTGGCCACGCCGCGGGCGATGCCACGGTGATCGAGCAGGTCGAGCAGTTCCACCACCCCCGGCATCGTCCGCAATTCCGTATCGAGCAGCCCGCGGAAGATCTCGTGGGTCTCGGCGGCGAGCGTGTCGACCGTGTCCGTCAGACCGTGCCATTCGATCATGATCGCGAGCGACACCTGCTGCGGCCGGCCCATCATCGCGTCGAGCAGATCCGGCTCGAACGAACGGCCCCGCCGCCGGAGCAGTTCGGCGCCGACGTGCTGGTAGAGTTGCTCGGTGTTGACGAGCAGCCCGTCGAGATCGAAGGCCACGGCCTCGATGCGGGCCGCAGAGGGCGTCTGACCCGGCGGGTTCCCAGGGGGCACGGCATGCTGCGTCATGGTGTTTCTCTCGCGATTGCTTCGCCGGCCTTCGCTGGAATCGGTGGCAATCGGTAGACGGCATAGCCGCGGTTGGCATGGAGGCGTTCGAACGGCAGCGCTTCCACGCCGGGGAGGTCCACCGGGACGATCGCATGGGTGGCGTTATACCGCTCCGCCACCAGCCGCACGCGGTCGGGGCCCAACGCCGCCGTCGACCGCTCCATGTTTGCGAAGCCGCCGTCGCGTGAGAAGCAGTCGACGAATCGCCGCCGCCACTCGACGAGCGACCGGGCGTCCTGCGGGCTGTTCTTCCAGCCGACCACCTCGCGACGACCGGTCCGCCAGCTGAAACTCGCCGCCCCACGGGGCGTGAGGAAGCAGGCGTCGGCCGGCGTGTTGGCCGCCACCCAGTCGCAGATCTCCCGCCAGGCGGCGGCATCGACCTTCGTGTCGCTGCGGGCCACGAGCCCCGCGCGGCCGGGCAGCGGCCAGTGACGGCTTTCATGGGCCAGATCGAGACAGAGCAGCGCCACCATGAGTCCACGCATCACCGCGGGCCGCACCGACACCAACCGCCCGATGGCGGAGTCGTCCGCGAGGACGGCCGCCACGGTCGTGGCCATACCGAACGGCACGAGCACGTCGGCCAGCCGAAACCAATAGAACCGCAGCAGTCCATAGGCCGCCTGCGGCGCCACCGGCTCGAGAAGCGAGATGCCGACGCCCGCCAGCGAGATGGCGAGAGACGCGATGATGAACCGATCGACACGGCCACGGGCGGCCAGCCCCTGCGGCACCGCCGCCGTCCACACGGAACGCAGACACCACCAGAGCAGGATGGCGAGCACGTGCCGGGCCACCATGCCGTCCGCGAACGTCCGGGGCAGCAGGTGATGGGAGAGCCGTTCGACGACGTGGATCTTCGCGGCCGCGGCCCGCGTGACGGCATCGGCGCCGGCGGAGAGTCCGAGCGCCGGCACGATCCCGGCGGCCGCCAGGATCAGGCCGGCCAGCACCAGCACACCGGTGCCGACCGGGCCGGCGCCGAGTGGCGAGGCCCGGTCGCTGTCACCCAACCGCCACGGCAGCGTGAACCAGCTCGTCAGCAGCGCGACGAGCCCCCATCCGCCCACGATCGGATGCAGCGCCGTGGCCGCACCGAGCGCGAGCCATGCCCGGGGAAAACGGCTCCGCGCGATCTCGCCCACGGCCGCCAGCACAAGGGCCCACGCAAACACCTTCGCCTCGCATCCCCCGATCACCCACTCGCCAGCCGCGGTCGTGTGCCGCAGGGCCAGC
>JBJTSM010000478.1:0-4145 GCA_046076685.1 Planctomycetia bacterium
CCAACCGATGCCCGATCCCCCGGCCCGCGCCGGGGGCTTGTCTGCGCCATACAAGCCCTGAGCGCAAGCGATGGGATGGCGTACCAACCGATGCCCGATCCCCCGGCCCGCGCCGCGGGCTTGTATGCGCCATACAAGCCCTGAGCGCAAGCGACGGGATGGCGTACCAACCGATGCCCGATCCCCCGACTCGCGCCGGGGGCTTGTATGCGCCATACAAGCCCTGAGCGCAAGCGACGGGACTGGCTCCACGCGAAACACGGCCGGCATCACCGCTCGGAGTCGTTGCTGCTGCCGCCGGTGAGGTAGCTGGCGTAGTACAGCAGCGTGAGCACGCTCTGCAGCGTGGCGGCCACGTAGGTCCAGGCGGCCGCGTTGAGCACGCCGTTGACCGACGCCATCGAGCCCGACGGCACGATCCCGAGATCCACGAGCTGCGCCTTGGCGCGGTTGCTGGCATCGATCTCGACCGGCAGGTTGACGAGCTGGAAGAAGACCGTCGCCCCGAAGAGCGCGATCCCGAGCCACGCCACCGGCTTGAGCATCATCGCCAGGCCGATCATGAACACGAAGA
Organism: Planctomycetia bacterium; assembly: GCA_046076685.1. Taxonomy (GTDB): domain Bacteria; phylum Planctomycetota; class Planctomycetia; order Pirellulales; family UBA1268; genus CAMCQY01. Next base: position 575 of record JBJTSM010000478.1, read on the forward strand.
GCCCGAGACCGCTGCCCACGTTCGCCACGCCGACGGCGGCGTTCCGCAGCGCCATCATCGAATAGCCCTGATGATCCTGCAGCGCATGCCCCGCCTCGTGCGCGGCGATGCCGACGGCCGCCAGCGACCGGCTCCCATACACGCCCTGCGAGAGCCGCAGCACCTTCGTCTGCGGATCGTAGTGGTCGGTGAGCTGGCCGGGCACCGACTCGATCTCCACGTCGGTCGCGCCGGCCGAGTCGAGGATGTGCCGGGCGGCCGCCGCCCCGGAGAGCGGCGCCGGCTCCCGGGAGGCCGCCGCAAACGACGAATGCACCCGCCACTGGGCCCACATCCCCAGCAGGGCGGCCGGGGCGATCGCGATCATGTAGTACGGATCAAAGTAGAAAAACGGCATCGCTCGCTACGACTCCTCGCAGAATCGGGGCCGCGGCCCCGGGGCTCGATCTCCAAAGTATTCTAGCAGCCTGCGTCTTGCCGGCCTGTTTCCCCGCCCCCAGACACCACACTTCCGCTTCATCCATGGCATCCATCTACGCAGCCCAACCATCCCCTGTTCGCGCGGTATGCACGGTGGCCGTTGCGGTCGTGGCCGCGGCGCTCGCCGGCCTCATGTCGGGCTGCAACCAGCGGCCGGAGAGCGGCGACACCCCGGCAGCCAGCCCCGTCGCCACCGCGGCGGTGGATCAGGGCGAACTCTGCCGGCGGATCGAGGCCGTGCTCACCCATGCCCGGGATGCCCGCCGGCTCGACGCCGCCGTGCACGGCGCCTGGCAGGTGGTGCACGGCATCCTGGCGTTCGGCCCCGACTTTCCCCTGCGGCACGACGGCACGGAGTCGTCGGCCCTCGGCTACCTGCTCGACGGCGGCAGGCTCACGGGCTTCAGCCTCCGCGCCGGCTCACCGGGCGTGGTGGCGGTGGTGGAGGAGGGCAGCACGACGGGCCAGGGCCATCCGGACCAGTGGCTCGGCTACCTCGCGCAGTGCGGGCGGCGGGGAATCCCGCGCGACACGAAGCTCGTGGTGGGCGGCAAGGCGTTCACCGTCGGCGATCTGCTCACGCAGGCGCAGGCCGACATCCGCCCCGGCCAGGAGGCGACCTGGACGCTCATGGCACTGTCGGCCTACCTGCCGACCGACGCCTCCTGGACGGCCGGCGACGGGGAGCGGTGGACGACGGAGCGGGTCGTCGCCATGGAGGCCGATGCCGACATCTTCTCGAGCGCCTGCGGCGGCGCCCACCGGCTTTATGGACTCGCGACGGCGCTTGCGAAACACTGCCAGGCGACGGGCCGCACGCCCGCCGAATGCACCGGCGACTGGGAGGCGGCGGCCGACGTGATCGAGGAGTGCATCGACCGCGCCCGCCGGTTCCAACAGGCCGACGGCAGCTTTTCGATCCATTCCTTCGAGCGGCCGGGCACGTCGCCCGACGTGTTCGCCAGGCTCTCGGCCACCGGCCACGTCTTCGAGGTGCTCGCCCTGGCCCTCGACGACGAGCGGCTGGCGGAGCCCTGGGTCGTCCGGGCGGCCGACCGGCTGACGACGCTCCTGGAGCAGACCGCCGACGTGGATGTGGAATGCGGGGCCCTCTACCACGCGGTCCACGGGCTTCTCCTGTACAAGCAGCGGGTGTGTCGCTCTATTGAGTGAGCTCGTTCGCCACGCTTGCTCACCAGATTTGGGGGAGTCGCCCAGCTCGTGCACGGCCTCATCTTCTTCTATCTCCAGAAGTTCGCCGACGTCGCGGCGGCCGGCAGCACCTCCTGGACCGGGATCCGGGCGAGCACGACCACGTCGGTGGGGAAGTTCCTGCCGGCGGGCGTCTACCCCGATGCCGACGCGGTGGCGATCCTGACGGCGATCGCCGAGACGACCGGCCGGCCGCTCCCCGCCATCCTCGGGGAGTTCGGGGAGTTCCTCGCACCGCACCTCGTGAAGGTCGCGCGGTCGGTCATCGATCCGACCTGGCGCACGCTCGACCTCATCGAGCACACCGAGGACATCATCCACGCCATGATCCGCTCGACGACGCCCGGCGCCGCGCCGCCGGTGCTCGAGGCGGTGCGGCCGAGCCCCGCCGAACTGCATCTCGTCTACAGTTCGGCACGACGCCTCTGCCCGCTGGCCGTCGGCCTGATGCGCGGCATCGCGGCCCACTACGGCGAGACGATCCACATCGAGGAGCCGAGCTGCCTGCTGCGCGGGGATCCGTTCTGTTCGTTCGTCGTCGAGCACGTGGCGACCGACACCCACGCGCCGCGGTCGCCGCTCACCGAGACGATCGTCTTTACGCCGTCGACTTCGGGATCGCCGCCGGACGAGGCCCCCGTGCACGTGTCGTTCGCGCAGGATCACCCGCAGGATCAGCAGCCCGCGACGATCGGCGGCCACCGGGTGCTCGAGAGCATCGGCCGGGGCGCGATGGGGCAGGTCTATCTCGCGGAGGATGCGGGCCTGGGCCGCCGCGTGGCGATCAAGGTGATGCACCCGTCCCGCGCCAACGATCCGGCCGCCCGCCGGCGGTTTCTCCGCGAGAGCCGCGCCGCGGCGGCGGTCGAGCACCCGCACGTGGTCACGATCCACCAGGTGGGCGAGCACCGCCCGCCCGAAAGCGAGGGCGACCAGCCGGGCCTGCCCTACATCGTCATGCAGTGGCTGCGGGGCGACACGCTCGGCACCTACCGCACGCAGGCGGGCCGCGTGCCGCTCGCCGAGGCCCTGCGGATCGGCCGGGAAATCGCCGAGGGGCTCGCGGCGGCGCATCAGAGCGGCCTCATCCACCGTGACATCAAGCCCGACAACGTGATCCTCGAGGGCCCTGGCCGGCAGGTGAAGATCATCGATTTCGGGCTCGCCCGCGACGCCGGCGACGATCCCACGCAGGCCGGCATCACGCTCGACGGCGCGGTGGTCGGCACGCCGGCCTACATGGCGCCCGAGCGGCTCGGCGACCGCGTGGTCGACGCGCGGGCCGATCTGTTCGGGCTCGGCGTGATCCTCTACGAACTGCTCGCCGATCGGCTGCCCTTCACGGGCAACTCGATGATGGCGATGCTGGCCTCCATCTCGCGTGGCTCGCCACCGACGCTTGCGAGCGTGGCCCCCGAGGTGCCCGAGGACGTGTCGAACCTCGTGATGCGGCTGATCGCGCACGAGCCGTCCGACAGGCCGGCCTCCGCGCGGGCGGTGGCCGACGCGATCGCGGCGATCGAGAAACGGCTCGTCCCATAAAAGCCCCCGGCGCAAGCCGGGGGGCTGGCTTCACGCCGGGCTCGGGCATCCTGCCCGCCCCGGCTTGGCGGGCCTCCGCCCGCTGGTGCTTACCCGGGCCTCCGGCCCTGGCGCTGGAGGGCCTAGCGCGGGGTGGAGGAGCGAAGCTGGCCGGGGGTCGCGCGCAGCCTACCGCTTCGGGCCGCGGGTGGCCTGAGCCATCCAGGCTTCGAAGAGCGGCTGCGGCGGACTGCGAAACACCGCCACGAATGCCTGGTCGAACGGCATGCCGTCGTCGAGCCGGTCGACGAGCATCGCCAGCTTGCCGGCGCTCGGCATGATCGTGCCGACGAACCCG
>JBJTSM010000479.1:0-3246 GCA_046076685.1 Planctomycetia bacterium
CGAGATCTGCCTGCGGGCCCTCGGCACCAAGCTCTACCACGCGGGGTTGCGCTCCAAGATTTCCAGGAGCACGATGGCGGACGCCAATCAGCGTCGCGACTGGCGGATCTACGCCGACTTCGCGCACATCCTGATTCGGCGCGCCCGTGTGCTGTATGCGAAAGACGCGTTGGCGGTGGATCTGGAAGAGACAGCCTACGCCCTGGACTCGACCACGATCGACCTCTGGTCGCGAAAAAGGGGACATTCTGCTTTTCATGCAGCATGCTCTGAGGGCCTCGTCGGATACCTCGAAAAGCAGAATGTCACCTTTTTCGCACCCGTAACGCTTTCGCCGCCTGCGCCATTTCCCTTCCAGCCGCCTGGCGGCCCCGCATAACGCCCCCTCCGCACGGACTCTTCTGCATGCACGCCCCCCGCTTTTTCCGCCGTTTGGCGGCCGTGGCCTCCATCTTTCTGGGCCTCGCCGGCTCGCTGGCGGCCGCCGAGGAAACGCCCTCCTCCTACGGTGCCCCGGCCAAGGTCGATACGCCGATCCTCCGGCTGCCCCTCATGAAGGCCGCCCCCACGATCGACGGCGTCATGGAAAAGGGAGAGTGGGACGATTCCTCCGCCCTCTCGGCCTTCTTCTACGACTTCGCCCAGGCCGAATTCCGCTTCATGGCCGCGCCACAGACGCAGGTGGAGGTCTACGGCGGCTACGACCGCGACCATCTTTATCTGGCCTTCACGTCGCCCGTCTTCCCGGTGAACTCCTGGTTCAAGGCCCGCGGCCGGTTCCCCGACGTGCTCAACCACCCGCTCTACGGCATCCTCTGGGACGACAAGCTCGAACTCGAACTGCGGCCCCACAACGACATCGCCGAGGGCTTCCGGCTCGGCCTCTTCCGCTGGGACGTGAACCCCATCAACACGTTCGCCGACTGGTATTGGTCGCAGCAGACCGGCCCCGACTTCAAGTGGAAGAGCAACGCCACGATCCGCTCCCAGCTCGACCGCGAGAAGTGGACCGTCGAATTCAAGATCCCCTTCGCCACGTTCAACCACGCCAACTACGCCGTGGGCAAGCCGCCGATCGCCTCGCCCCCGGTGGACGGCACCGTGATGCGGGCCTGGCTCGTCCGCGGCATCGGGGGCAACGGCACCTTCTTCAACTGCTTCGACAGCCACATGTGGAACACGACGAAGACCCAGCTCATCCTCGACTCGCAGGCCCCGTCGTTTCAGATCAACGAACTCGGCCCCGTCATGGAAGACACGATCGACGTGCGGTTGACCGTGAAAAACCACAACACCCGCTCCGAGACGGTGCGGGTGGGCTTCTTCGTGGAAAGCGCCGAGGGGCCGATCTATTCGAGCTACGACAGTGCCGAGATCCCCGGCGGCCTGGTCGAACTGCGGCCGGGCGAGCTCAAGCAGCTGCGGCTCCGCCAGCCGTTCCCCGGCATCAGCCGCGACGGCAACGTGCTCTGGTTCGACGTCCGCAGCGCCGGCCAGCCGGCCAAGACGCTCTTCCGCACCCGCCTCACGCAGTTTCATTCGATGGACGGCGGCGAAAACAATGGCGTGAGCTTCCGGGCCCGCCGCGTGGACGTGATCGAAACGCTGCGGCCCCCGCGGAAGGATTTTGAGTTCACGTTTCAGTTCTCCCCCTACAAGAAGCGGGTGGCGGCGGTCGTGGACCGCGGCATCAACGGCGCCCGCGAGGAGGTGAAGGGCCCGGTCGAGGCCAAGCTCACGATCATGAAGAACAACGAAGACGAAGACGTCGTCGCCGAGCAGCGGGCTCCCTTCAACGGCAACTTCGCCACGTTTCTGATCGACCTGCCGCAGCTGGCCGACGGCGAGTCGTACAAGGCCAACCTGCTCCTCTTCGACGCGAGCAAGCGGATCATCGGCGAGGAAGACAAGCCCGCCTTCACCTACAAGAAGGAGCGGTGGCACGGCACGAAGATCGGGCTCGAGGACGAGGTCTGGGATCCGTTCACGCCGCTCGACTACGCGGGCTCGAAGCCCGACGGCCAGGTCGTGACCACGCTCCAGCACCGCTTCGCGCTCGACGCCTCGGGCCTCCCCGCCCAGCTCGACATCAAGGCCGACCCCCGCGATCTCCCGCTCGAAGCCCGGGCCAATCCGGCCGCGGTGGCGGCGCCGGAACTCGTGGCGCTCGGCCGCGGGCCGCAGTTTCGCGCACCGATGCGGCTCGAGGCCGTGGTCGACGGCAAGCGGGTGAAGGCGGAGGTGGTGCAGCCCGCGAAGCCCGTGCGGCAGGGGAAGAGCGAGGCCGAATACCAGGCGAAGCTGAAGGTCGGGCCGCTCGACGCGATCCTCACCACCCGCTACGACTGCGACGGCTCGCTCCACGCGAGCCTCGCCTACACGGGCAAGAAGGCGAAGGTGGACAGCCTCGAACTCGTCACCGATGTGGACGGCCTCGTCGATTTGTGTCTCTCCGAGACCGGCAACGGCGGCATGACCGGCGCCGACCGCTGGGAATGCACGCTGCCGGCCGGGCCCGGCGTCGTCTGGGACAGCCGCGTGACCGACATGGAGATGCAATACAACAAGTTCATCCCGTGGTTCTGGTTCGGCAGCGCCGACCGGGGCTGGAGCTGGTATTGCGACAGCGACGCAGGCTGGCTGCTCGACCGCGACGGCACGACCATGCGGCTCGAGCGGGACGACAAGGGGGCGGTGACCTGGCGGGTGCTCTTCGTGAACCATCCCACCGAGGTCGATGGCAGCCGCACCATCGACTTTAGCCTGCTCACCCACCCCGCGAAGCCCAAGCCCACGAAGCACCGGCTCGATGCCTGGCAGCACTACGCCGGCTACGGCTGGTCCACGGGCTATGACAGGGAGCCGCTCGAACTCTCGGAAGAGTATCTCAACGAGCGGTGGCGGAGCGCGGCGAGCGCACCCAAGGATTGGCCCGACGAGAAGCGGGCTGAGTGGCGGAAGGACGAGGCTCCCCATCACCGCTACGGCCGCTGGCGCAACGCCGGGCCCGACAACCCGACCGCCGAGTTGGACATCGAATGGGAGGAGAAGGCCACCTATTTCTTCGAGCAGCACATTCGCATCGGCCGCCGCGTGGGCTGGTGGATGGACGAGTATTTTCCGGTGGCGTTTGGCCGCAGCGACAACCTCGCCTCTGGAAGTGCCCGGCTGCGGGCCCCCGCCGAGGTCAAGGAGGACGAACTCCCCTGGCACGCCGGCTTCCTCACCACGCCGATGCGCAACCAC
>JBJTSM010000480.1:0-2191 GCA_046076685.1 Planctomycetia bacterium
GTCGCGATGAACACCACGCCGGTTAGCGCGAGGATGAACATGAACAGGCTGTCGATCGAGCCGCCATGCTCCGACACGTCCTTCGGCAGCCAGATGTCGTAGGCCGGGGCGACGGCGAACGTGGCCACGCCGAGGATGGGCACGGCCAGAAAAAGCAGGCTCCAGAAAATTCCACCTAGACGGCTCATTGCATGGCTCCGGAATGTGGTCGACTGTCTGATTCGCCCGGGTAACTCAAAAACGATCCTTCGCGACCATCGGTCGGTCGGCTCCGAGTTCGCCGTCGAACTCGTATGGCAGCGACCTGATGTAATTCACGATGTGCCAGATGTCCTCGGGCGAAACCGTTCCCTTGGCAGCCGGCATCGGCGCACCGTTGATGCCGGCGTGGATGCGGTAGTAGAGAGCGAGCGGCCTGCGGCCGCCGCGGTACACGCCGAGCCGCAGGTTGCGGGGCGGTATCGTCCGCGGGGTGAGGGCGTCGCCCTCCACCACCTCCGAGAACCTGCCGAGCCACGCCACCTGCTTTCGGTACTCTGACGCGTCTTCCGCCGACATGCCGGAGGTCGACGTCTCCGCGGCCTTCGCCAGACCGCCCTTGATCTCCTTGTTGATCTCGACGATCGCCTTGTTCCAGTCGTCGTAGTCGTTCGCCTGACCGTCGCCCAGCGCCGTGACGCCGTGGCACTTCACGCAGTTGGCCTTGTCGCCATAGAAGAGCTCGCGGCCCTTGGCGATCGATGCGGCCAGGTCGATGTCGGCGGGCATGTCGGGCACGGCGATCTGGGCCGCGTGCGCCGACTTCCACTTCTCGGCGATGGGGGTGAGCGTCTCGTCGACGAGGAACTCACGCGTCTCCGGCAGTTTGCCCTGGGCCTCGTCGTCGAGTTCGAAGAAGGCCCGCATGAGTGCGAGTTCGGTTTCGCCCCGCATGCTGAGATACCGCACATATTCGACGAGGGCGTCGATCTGCACGTCGCTGAGCAGGGCGAACGACGGCATCGACGTGCCCGCGATGCCGTTTCGGAGGATCCGCAACAGATCGGCGTGCGTCGGCTTGTCCGCCCGCTCCGTGCTCTTGAACTTGAAGACACCGGGACGGTAGTCACGCGGGTAGGGATTGAGGAAGGCCGCCGTCGGGCCCATGCCATCGCCCGTGACGCCGTGGCAATGGGCGCAGTGCTCACGGTAGAGACCATTCTTACGACCCACGATGTCGCTGCGAACGGGGCCGCTGGCCAGACGCAGCTTTGCCTCGTCGAGGCCCGTTTCGGGGAGCGCCACCGGTTCGTCCGGCGTACCGAACATGGCCAGGAGCACGGTCGCGACCTGTCGCTCCTGTTCGGGGGTGAGCCGCTGCTTCGTGGCCTCCACCATGTTCAGCCGGTACGAGGCGGGCGGAGTCTTCCCGCACCCCGCCGACACGAGGCATCCGGCCGACAGAAAAGCGATCTTGAGGAACGCGACGTACGACAGCCTGTTCATCGAGGGAGCCTGTGGAGCAATTGGTGGGTGAAGGTTGGTGCGCTGACGACTGGTGCTGTTGCGTTGAGAACGGGCGATGGACGGCTCAGGTGCCGACCGCGGTGGCGGGTATCTCCAGGGTGCCGAGATCCTTGACCTCGTCCGCCTCGAGCCTGATCTGGAACCGGCCCCTGGGCGTCCATTTCAGTTCCGGCTTGTCGATGCCAAGGGCGTTGTTCGGGCCGCTGGAACGCTCGTGCCAGACCTGGAATTCGATCGTCTCACCGGCGGGCAGGTCGGGGATGACGAAGGATCCGTCCTTGCCGCTCACGGCGACGTAGCCGTCCTTGCGGAACACCGCATAGGCCTTCATCCACGGGTGGATGTTGCAGGTGACCATGGTGGGCATGCCCGTTTCGGCGTCGGGCTTGTAGATCGTTCCCTGGCCCGCGGGGATCAGCTGGTTGAAGCTCGACCCGGCGATGTTCGTGTTGTGGCCGATCGGGTCGCTGTTTTTCACATCCACCGGCTGCCCCACGCGGGCGGCGAACACGGGCGACAGGAACTCACAATTCTTCTGGTCGAAGACGAGCGGCGTCTCGGAAACGGGACTCTTCACGCGGCTCGTCTTACGGGCGAAGACCACCACGTTCGCGAGCCCCTTGCTCGACGCGTCCACCAGCAACGACCGGTCGAGCAGTTTCATGCCGCCCATCGAACAGACCTC
>JBJTSM010000481.1:0-9477 GCA_046076685.1 Planctomycetia bacterium
GGTTCCGCTGCCAATACGCCGCCCCGTCCCCGGCACCCCGCCGCAGCCAGAACCTGGGGTGCTCGGCGCGGGTGAAGCGGAGCCAGCCGCGGCCCTCCTCGGTCCACCACTCCTCCCGGGCGTAGCCACCGTCCGCGACGAAGGCGAGGAACTCGGCGTTCGACACCAGCCGGCGGGCGGCCTTGAAGGCGGGGAGCCTGACCTCTTCGACTCCATACTCGTTGTCCCAGCCGAAGGTCTGATCGGATTCGGGCTTGCCCAGCCGCACGGTCTGGGCCGCGACCGGAACCCAGTCGTTGGCGGGCGCCGGACCGGCGCTGCGGCAGGCCGACCAGAGCTTCCGCTCCTCTGGCGTCAGTTCGTCGCCGTGCCGCAGTTCCCCCAGCGGCATCAGCCGCATGATCACGCTCGAGGTCTCGAGGTGGATCCGCTCGTGCTCGATCCCCATGAGGATGATCCAGGCCGGCGAGTCCTGCCGGATCGGCAGTTCCAAGGGCATGCTCGTGACAAACTCGTCGACCAGCGTCCGCATGGCGGCGCGGTAGTCGCGAACCTCGCCGACGGTCGGCCAGTCGTAGTGGGCGGTGTTCAGATCATCCCACGACATCTCGTCCACCCCGACGGCCATCATCGCTTCCAGCCGCGGATCGATCCGTCCGGAAATGAACCGGCCGGCGACGAGTTTGTTGACGTAGAAAACGGCCGGATGGGCGAAGTAGAAGATGAGCGGGTGGCGCAGGGGCTCGTGCCGCTCGTAATACGATGCGTCGTCGCGGATGAGCGCGAACAACCGCTCGTAGATGTCGCAGGTCTGGTGGAAGGAGCGGCGGATCTCCGCCCGCTTGGCCGCCACCGGATCGGCCGCCCCGGGATTCGGCGTCAGCAGGACGGTTTTCGTGGGCGCGAGGGGCGCGGAAAGGGCCGCGAAACGGGACGGGCGGGCCTCGGTCGGCGCGGAAGCGGAAGCGATCGGATTCATGCGGGGCCGTGGATCCTGGGAAGGAAAGCTACTCCGACACTCTAGCAGCCGCTCGCAGGCCTTCCAGAAACCGGTCGGGAATCGGCCCACCGGCGGCCAGGAGCCCGCCCACGACCGCGCCGCGGTGGCAGTTGTCGCCCCCGACCTGGGCATTGGCGCAGACCCCGGCCGCAAAGTCGCCGGCGTACCGCCACGCCAGGAACAGGGCGGCCGGGAATGCCTCGGTGATGTAGCAGGCGGGACTGAGGAACCGCCCGACGACGACCTCGTCGGGGTGCCTGTCCCACTCGCGGATCTTCGCCGCCGAGATCCACCCGTTGGAGTGCTCCAGGATCGCCGTCCGCAGGTCTTCCCCCTTGGTCACGCGGACGAGCAGGTTCAGAAACACGTCGGCGGCGTCCAGCACCTCGGCGTCCTTGTGGCTCAAGCCCACATGCAGCCGCACGATCCGCCGCAGGTCGTGATGCCGGGGGCCGAGGGCCGCCACGAGGGCCGGCACGGGAACGAGGCCCCCGATGTGGACGTCGCGGACGCCGCAGTTGATCGGCTTGCGGCCGGCGGCGAGGTTGGTGAAGAAATCGCGGTGGTATTCCTCGACGTAGGTGTCACGATGCCGACCGGGCGCGAGCATGAAGGCGATGTAGCGGTCGAGCCAGCGTTCGGGATCGTAGTCGCGATCGCGCCGCACCATCTCGTAGAGTTCGACCGCCAGCAGCTGGTTGAGCGTGTTCTCGCCCGCGGCCAGGAACTGGTGATAGTGGACGCCGCGCTTCCCCCAGTAGGCCGCCTGCTCCCGCAGGATGTCGGTCTTCGGCCCGGCCGCGGCGTAGCTCGACCGCCAGAGGATGCTGTCGGGATGCGGGTTTCTCGGGGCGAGGTAGCCCGTGATCGTGCCGTAATCCCGGGCCAGCGCCTGCCGGTCGTAATACCAGTGCACCGGCATGGCCACCGCGTCGGCGACCAGCGATCCGAGAAAGGCCCGGCGGGAGGCGTCGATCGGATCGGAAACGTCGTTCCTGTTGTTCATCTCGTTCATGGGAGAATTCTCGCGAAAAAGCCGCGCACGCGCGGCACGTCACAGCGGTCGAAGACCTCGGCCGCCGGACCGTGGGCCAGCACCCGGCCATCGCCGATGAACGCCACCTCGTCCGCCACGCGGCGGGCGAACCCCATTTCGTGGGTGACCAGCACGAACTGCGTGCCCAGGTCCTTCAGCTCCCCGATCATCTCCAGCACCTCGGCGGTCATTTCCGGATCGAGGGCGGAGGTGGGCTCGTCGAGAAACAGCCGCCTCGGCCGCACGACGAGGGCCCGCAGGATGGCGATCCGCTGCTTCTGCCCTCCCGAGAGTTCGGCCGGCCGTTTGTGGGCGTGCCCCGCCAGGTGAAACCGCTCCAGCGGCTCAGCGACGCGGGCCCGCGCCTCGCCCGGAGTCAGCCCATGCACGTGCACCAGGGGCAGCAGCAGGTTTTCCAGCGCGGTCAGGTGCGGAAACAGGTTGTAGGCCTGGAAGACCGTGCCGACGGTGCGGCGGTAGGCACGAAGGGCCGGTTCGTCGCGGGGCAGCGGCTCGCCGTCGAAGGCCACGCTGCCGGCGGTAGGCACGTCGAGCCCCGCGAGAATCCTCAGGAGCGTGGACTTGCCGCCCCCCGACGGCCCCACCAGCACGAGCGACTTGACGTCGCCGGTCTGCAGTTCGACCCCGTCGAGCACGGTGGTGGTGCCGAACCGTTGCACGAGATTGCGGACGGCAAGGAGCATGGCGGGCAGATGGATGGGGGAGCGGGAGTGCGGCCGACCGACCGCCTTACATCTCGTACCGAAACCGACGTTCGAGCAGCCGCGACAGGGCCGACAGCGGCAGCGTCAGGGCGAGGTAGCCGGCGGCCAGCGGCAGATAGCTCTCCAGCGTCGAGTAGGTGAACGAGTTCACCTCCTGCGCGGCGAGCGTGAACTCGGAGACCGCGATCACCGAAAGCAATGACGAGTCCTTGATGAGTGACACGAACTGTCCGGCCACTGCCGGCAGCACCAGGCGGACCATCTGCGGGAGCACCACGAGCCGAAACGACTGCCAGGGCGTGAGGCCGATGGCCCGGGCGGAATCCCGCTGGGTCTGCGGGATGGCGGCCAGTCCGCCGCGGAAGATTTCCGCCATGTATGCGCCGCTGAACAGCGCGAGCACGAGCACCCCCACGACGTAGCGATTCTCGAGGCCGACGGCACTGGCCACGACGTAGAAGCCGATCAGCAACTGCACGAGCAGCGGCGTGCCGCGGATCAACTCCACGTAGACCCGCCCCACCGCCTCGAGCAGCGGCTGCTTCGCCGCAAGCAGCATAGCCGCCAGGATGCCGATCAGCGTGCTGCCCACGAGCGCCGCCGCGCTCAGCGCGACGGTGACGCCGAACCCCTGCAGAAACTTCTGGCGATAGTCCCACACGCCCGACCAGTTCCACGCGTACGGCACGCGTGAGAACGCCAGCCCGATGAAGGCGGCGAACAGGGCGACGACGATGGCGTGGGCGAGCCAGCGGGGCATGGGGGATCCAAACAGGCGGATCAAAAGTAGAACGGAATGCCCTGCTGCCTGAAGGCTGCCTTTTCCTCTGGGAGGAACTCGTCGCCGAGCTTCTCGAAGCCGCCTGCGTCACGGAATTCCCTGAGGAATCCGTTGATCTGGTCGCGGAGCAAGGTGTCACCGGGCCGCAGGCCGACGGCCCAGGTCTCCTCGCGGAACGGGCGGAGCAGGGCCCGCGTGGTGTCGGGATGCCGCTTGTGATTCTGGTAGACCGACAGCGAATCGTAGATGAAGGCGTCGGCCTTGCCCTGCGCCACCTCCATCACCGCGGCCGATTCCTTGTCGAGCACGAGCAGCCGGGACCGCTTGAGGACGGTCGAGGCAAACTGATGTCCGGTCGTGCCCTTCTTGACGGCAATCGTGCGGCCCGGCTGATCGAGATCGGCCGCGGACTGCACCGACGACGCCGCGGCGACGAGCAGCGCCAGCCCCGTCTTGAGGTAGGGCTCGGAAAACGCGATCGACCGGCTCCGCTCGGGCGTGGCGGTCATCGACGAGATGATGCAGTCGATCTTGCCGGTCTAGAGCGCCGGGATCAGGCCGTCGAACGCGATGTTCTCGATCACCACGCCGCGGCCGAGGTGCCGGCCGAGCGCCTCGGCGAGCCGCACGCTGACGCCGGTCGGCCGTCCCTGGGGATCGGTCATCTCAAACGGCGGGTACGAGAGTTCCATGCCTACGCGGAGCGGCGGTTCGGCGGCCACGGCCGTGGCCGCGGCGAAGAGGCTGCCCAATAGGATGACAACGACTGCTCGCATGGCCTCAGGTTATACCCTGCGGGTCGGGTGATGGACGCCCGCCGCGATTTCCCTGGGCGTGGCCCGCCCTCCGTGATCGGATTCGGGCACGCCGTCACCGCACCGGGGCCTCGTCGAACGGCCCCCCGAGCACGGCATCGGGCTGGTCGCGCCGGCCGGTGCGGTCGATCAGATACCGCGCCTGCGGCTTCAAGTCGTCGGGAATCCGCCACCGGTCGGGAGACGCGGCCGGAACGGCGAGATTGAGCACCAGGTAGGGCGGGATCTCTTGTGCTGTCTCACGGATCGGCACCGCCCTGGGGTCGGCGCCCTCGAGCAGGTCGGCTGCCAACCGGCCGGCCACGAGCCCCACCTCGCGGAAGTTGAAGCCGACGTCGAAGAGCGTGCCGCGGTCGGGGGCGCCGGGGTTCACGCTGAACGCCGGGATCCCGGCCTTGGCGGCCGTGCCGATCACCGAATCGACGGCGCTCATCACCGTCGTGTCGCCCGGCACGAAGATCGCCTCGGCACCGCGTCCGATCGTCGCCTGCACGGCCTCGATCACACCGGAGGAATTCTCCACCGGAGCCTCCAGCAGTTCGATGCCAAGGGCTCGGCAACTGGCCCGGGCCAGCTCCATGAACCGCCGGGAGTTGCTCTCCGAGGGATTGTGGGCGACCCCCACGCGGGCCAGACGGGGGTTGATCCGCCGCGCGATCCGAAACGTCGCATGGACCGGCGCGAGGCTGCCGTATCCGACCAGGTGCGGCGGATGCACGAGCGGATCGGCGCGGTCGAGCCCGACGCCGGCGGAAAACGGATCCGCCACCGCCGCGAACACGTGCTTGATCCGGCCACGGGAGTTGGCCGTGGCCACCGCCTGCAGCGACGGCGTGCTCGAGGTGAGCACGAGATCGAACGGCCCGCCGACGATCTCGCGGGCGATCGCATTGCCCTGCGACATGTCTCCTTCGGCGTTGTAGCGGCGGATCGTCGCCGTCCTGCCGTCGATCCAGCCACGCGCCCCGAGGCCCTCGATCATCCCCTTCACCGCATCCTCGAGCACCATCGAACTGGTCTGCTGGAGGACGGCGATCGCCGGCAACGCCCGCTTGGCGGACTGCCTGTCGGTGAGCAGGAGCAGGGCCGAGGCGCCTGCCAGCAGGGCGACGGTCGGCAGGGCGCGGCGGAGGACGGCGAGCAGATGCGAAGTCGTCACGGCAAGGGTTCCCGGGCGGCTACACGTAGAGTTCGGCCAGCGATCGGGCGGCGGCCTCGTCGAGCTGGTCGGCCGACCGCAGCCGGTCGAACCGACGGGCCAGATCGTCGGCCGACAGCCGGCGCTTCGCGGCCCCCTGCACGTCGAGCACGATCCGCCCCCGGTGCACGAGCCACAGCCGGTCGCCGAGCGTGGCGGCCTGCGCGAGCGAATGCGTCACCATCAGCGCGGTCAGGTCGTGGCCGCGGACGATCCGCTCGGTCGCCCGCACCACCCGATCGGCGGCGGCCGGATCGAGCGCGGCGGTGTGCTCGTCGAGCAGGAGCAGTTCGGGGCGGTGCCACGTGGCCATCACGAGCGTGACGATCTGCCGCTGGCCGCCGGACAACGACCCGATCGGCTGGTCGAGGCGGGTTTCCAGCCCCGGCACGATGCGTTCCAGCCGCTCGGCGGCCTCGTTCCGCAGCCGCCGCCCGGTCGCCCACGAGAGCCCGGCCAGGCGGCCGCGGCAGGCGGCGACCGCGATGTTTTCGAGCACCGTGAGGCTCGCCGCCGTGCCGGCCCGGGGATCCTGAAAGACCCGGCCCACGAGCGCGGCCCGCTGGTCCTCCCGCCAACGCGTGATGTCGTGGCCGGCGAGCTGGATGCTGCCGCCGTCGAGGCGGACCGTGCCCGCGATCGCGCCCAGAAGCGTGCTCTTCCCCGAGCCGTTCGTGCCGATGACCACGACGAACTGGCCGCCGGGAATCGTCGCCGACACGCCGTCCACGGCCCGGACGAGCGGCCCGCCGGGAGCGGAAAACGTGACGGTTGCATCGTGGAGTGCAAGCATGGAGCGGATCGCGGTCGGAGCGTGTGTCAGCGGGCCACGGAGGCCTGCGGGCGGCGGACGAGAAAACGCGGCGCAACGAGCGCCGCGAGCACGACGACGGCGGTCGTGAACTTGAGCCAGTCGGGATCGAGGCCGGCGCGCAGCGCGGCGGCCACGAGCAGGCGGAAGGTCACGCTGCCGGCGAGCGTGGCCAGAAGCGCCCCGCCGAGCCGCACCTGGCCCACGAGCGCCGCGCCGAGAAACACGCTCGCCATCCCCCACACCACCATGCCGATCCCCATCTGCACGTCGGCGAAGCCCTGGCACTGTGCGACGACCGCGCCGGAGACCGCCACGAGCGAATTGGCGATCGCCAGGCCGGCCACCGTGAGCACCCCGGTGTTGCGGCCGAGCGCCCGCGCCATGGTGGGCGTGTCGCCCCCGGCCCGCATGGCGGTTCCCAGCCGCGTGCGAAAGAAGGCGTAGAGCCCCGCGACCGTCGCGAACGCGGCGAGCAACAGGAAGATCAGCCGCGCCGCCTCCCCGGCCGCGGCATCGACAAAGCCCAGCAGGCGGGCCACCGGCGCGAGCACCGCCTCGGCCCGGTCGAGCAGCGTGGTCACGCCGGAGAGTGGCACGTTGCTGCGGCCCAGCACGACGAGGTTCACGCTCGCCAGGGCCGTGGTCATGAGGATGCCGGAGAGGAGTGGTTCGATCCCGAGGATGGCGTGCAGCATGCCGGTGCAGGCGCCGGCCGCCGCACCCGCGGCCATGCCCGCCAACGTGGCCGGCACCGGATCGACCCCCGCGACGAGCAGCACGGTCGCGACCACGGCCCCGAGCGTGAAGGAGCCGTCGGTGGTGATGTCGGGAAACGAGAAGAGCTTGTAGCTGACGAACACGCCGAGCGCCACGAATCCGAGCGCCACGCCGAACGTCCAGGTGGAGAGCAGCGTGATCATGCCGCGGGCTCCTCGTCCGTTCGGCCGGCGACCACGAGCGGCGCGAACCAGCAGCAGCCCCGGACGAACTCCGACTGGCCGCTGCCGAGCACCGGATGCGGATCGCCGATCAGATGCATGACGGCCAGCGGCTCGGAGGCCGCGAGGTCGGCGACCGTGGCGGCAAGATCGACGCCGCCCCGCTTGAGCGGCCGCGCGGGAAAGACCGCGGCATGGGCGTGGCCGCAGGGGCCGGCGGCGCCGAGCGGCCGCACGAAGTCGGCCAGGGCGCCGGTCGGCATGCTGCGGCAGACCACGCCCACGACGAGCGCGGTCTGGCGTGCATACACCGGTTCACGCGAAAAACTCAGCCAGCGGGCGGCCACGGCCGGGTCGGTGGTGCGGGGGTGGTCGTCGGCAGTCCCCTCGGCCAGCGGTCTGATCAACTCGGCACCGATCAGGCCCTGGACCTCGGCCGCGATGACCACCGCGATGCAGTCGCCATCCGCCCGGTCGAGCAGCGCCGCCGCCAGTTCGTCGAACTGCACCGCCCCCTCGTCACCGGCCGGTTCGAAGCCGCAACGCCCCCGCGGCAGCCCCTCCCAGATCAGGCCCGAAACCAGGTGCGCCGTCGGCACGAGGCTACCCTCCCCAAGGCTGTAGTCGATCGCCGCGAACGGCTGCGGGCCGCGATGAAAGACGGCCCCGCAGGCGGCCAGCATTTCGCCGGCGCTCTCCGCGACGGCCCGGTCGTCGGACAGGGCCGCCACCCCCAGCCCACAGGCGTGCCTCGGCACGGCGCGGGATGTCGAGCCCTGCGGCCGGCCGAGCAACGCCGTGGACGAGCCCACGACCTCACCTTGCAGGCCGCCCGCCCCGGGGGATTCGAGGCCGATCAACCGGACCCTGCCGGCCAGCGACTCGGCCGGAATCGCGCCGCCAGCGGCACCGGCCGGCTTCCCCGCGGCCGCGGCGGCACGAGCTGGCGATGCGTACTCCGTCTCTGCGGCCCCCTGCGGCTCCCTGAGGATCGGGGCCAGTTTCGTCATCTCGAGCACGCGGGCCACCGGCTCGCTGGCCGCACCGATCAGGCACCGTGCCCCGGCCGCCTTGGCGGCACGATGCACGTTGAACAGCACGCGGATGCCGGCTGAGCTCAGAAAGCTCACGCCGGTGCAGTCGAGCCGGATGGCGTGATGCCCACGTCGCAGTTCCTCTGCGACGGCATGCTCCAGTTCCGTGCCCGATTCCGCATCGATCCGGCCGCTCAGCACCAGTTCCACGACGGCATCCGCCGACGCCTTGGCGCCATCCGCTCGCCGCTCGATGCTCATGTCCATGCCGATCGCCCGATCACTCAAAACCTGAACCACGAGTCACGCTTTCATAGCAACGATTCCCGAAAAGGAACATCCATGGACTCCATCTGGATCCTCTCAGCCGCCACGGCCGGCGGCTGCATCGCCCTGCAGGCGGCGGCCAACGGCTCGCTGCGGACCAATCTCGACGACCCGCGGTATGCGGCCTTTTTCTCGATCTGCGGCACGATCATGACGGCCGTGCTCGTGATGCTGGTGCTGCGGCCGAGCCCGCCGCCGGTCGCGGCCATGCGGGCGACGCCCTGGTGGAACTGGATCGGCGGACCGCTGGGCGCCCTGATCGTGCTGGCCGGCGCCGCGATCGCCCCGAAGCTTGGCGCCGCGACCTTCATCGCCGCCGTTGTGGCCGGACAGCTCGTCTGCTCGCTCCTGCTCGATCACTTCGGCCTGATGGACCTGCCCCGGCAGGGGCTGACCGCCGGCCGGATCCTCGGCGCGGCGCTGGTGTTCGGCGGCGTGCTCCTCGTCAAATTCTGTTAGATCATTCGAGTTCCTCCCAGCGTTGAAAGGCGGCTGCCAGCTGGGCTTCGCAGTCTTTGAGCCGACGTTGCGCGGCCGCGATCTCGGCGGCCGGCTGCTTGTAGAAGCCCGGTGACGCCACGTGCTCGTGCAGCGTGGCGATCTCGGCCTCGAGCTTCTCGATCGTGGCGGGCAGCAGATCGAGTTCGCGCTGTTCCTTGTAGGTGCGTCGCTTCGGTGCGGCGGGCGTGGCCGGCTGCGTGGGAGCCTGCGGGGCCGGACGGGGCCGTGGCCCGACGTTCTGCGCGGAGCCCTGCGGTGCGGATGCCGCACGCTGCCGCAGCCAGTCGTCGTAGCCGCCGACGTATTCG
>JBJTSM010000482.1:0-2130 GCA_046076685.1 Planctomycetia bacterium
CTTCCGCTCCGCGGCTGAGGGCTGCTCTTCCTCCTCGGGTGGCATGCGGCCCGACTCGATCTCGCGCAGGGCGCGGAACCAAGCCTGGCCGTCGGCCGAAACCAGCCGCTCGTCGGTCCACTCGCCGTCGAGCTTCACCCCCGCCTCGGGCTTCTATCCGCCGCGGCAGCCGGCACAACGCGACGCGACCACCTTCGCGACGTTCGCTGGCACGCCAGCGGTGGCCACGCCCGCAAAGGCCACGAACCAGACGAACACCGCGAGGGTTTTCCGTCCTCTACCGCCTCGCATCTGCGTTCTCCCTGGCCAGGTGTGCGGAACGTGGAAACACCAGCGACATCCACCACAAGCCTAGGCCGGAACCCGTGCCCGCTCAATTGACGGAACCGTCAGGCCGGGGGCCGGTCGCGACCGTTACGGAGACGGGGATATCGACGTAAAAGAGCTGCGGCAGCGGCTCCCCGTCACTTCCCCGCGAAAGCCTGCCGACATTGCCGGCCTGGGTGACGATCCGCACGGTGGCCGCAAAATCGCCCGGCCGGTCGCTGCCACGAAACCGCACCGAGAACGGCTCCCGCTCGGGCTCTTCGCCACCCAGTAGCCCCCCCTCACCATCGGGGCCCACCAGCCGCAGTTCGCGGGGGGACTTCCCGAGGTGGTCGGAGACGAACTCGAAGCGGTCGGCGTCTCGGCCCAGGATCACCGCCCCCACATGATCCGTCTCGCCCCAGACGTGGGGAATGGTCCACTGCAGGCTCGGCCGCACGTTCGCGATGCCGTAGAGCAGCGTGGCCACCCGTCGCTCAGGCCCGTCGTCGGTCCGCTTGTCGGGAAGTGTGTGGGCCTGGCCGTTGGCGATCCAGCGCGGCTGGGATTCGACGGCGGCCCCGGGGGCGACGCGGCCGAGCGCCAGCGGCGAGGTGTCGCTGATCGCCAGCCGCGGCCGGACGAACGTGATCGCGGAGAGGGCATCGAGAAGCAGTCGGCCGCTCTTCGCCTGGTTGGCTATGAGCCCACCGACGCTCGCGCCGTTGCCGGGGATGTCGAACTTCGTCGTCATCCGGCCGGCGATCCGCCGGGTGACGAACCGTTCGCTGTCGGTTTTGATCTCCGGGATGCCGCCCCAGTGGCCAAAACCGGCGTTTCCATCATTGCAGCAGAGCCGCATGTAGCCCACCTGCTGGCCGGCGGCCGGCGCCGCCGCCACGTCGACGGAGTAGCCGAAGACCGTGCCGGGGCGGAAGCGGGCCGACTCGAAGAGGTCGGCGTTCCAGTCGTAGCCCCATGTGCCGTTGTCGGCGATCGCCGGCTGCACGACGCCCGCCTTGGCGGGCAGCGACAGCGACCAGGTGCCTTCGCTCGCCGCGGCGTTCGTCCGCTCGGCGCCGTCCTTGGCCTGCCACGACGCCGGTACGTTTGGCTCCGCGGCGGCCTCCTCGAAGCTGCCGTTGCGAAACGCCACCTGCTCGGCTTCATTCTGGAACGCACGGCCCTCGACGTGCGTCCGAAACGGCGACGCCGGCAGGCTCTCCGCGTTGACGAGGTTGCAGGCGGGATAGTTGGCCCACGCGTAGCGGACGAATGCCGGCTCGGAAACCTCGGGGTGCGAGAGCACCACCGTGCCGCCGCGGATCTCCGCCCGCGCCCATTGGTAGCGATGATCGGGGCCGGCCACTTCGAAGCCCTTGAGCTCGCCGTCGCGGGCCTCGAGGCCGCCGCCGACGTGGTCGAACGAAACCACGACGGCGGGCCCCTCGACCGCGAGCGAGCGGAAGATCGGGCCCGAATGCACGAGCGTCTCGCCGTAGGCGACCGCCCGCGCCAAAAGCGCCAGCCGCTCGCCGACCGGCTGCTTGTTGGCCGGATGGATGTCCTGCGGGTCGCCGAGGTCGATCGCGACGGCCATGCCCGTGGCGGGCACGGTCTGCCACGCAAGCAGCTGTGCCTCGCGGAGTTCGGCCCAACTGCTCGTTCCACCGAGCGAGTGGAGGGCGGCGAGCGCGGCATCGGGCATGTCGAGCTGCTTGTCCTTATCGGCCAGATGCTGGTGGTAGCCGGGGAGCTGCACGAACAGAAACGGAAAATCCCCCTGGCCCCAGCGGCGGCGCCAGCTGCGGATGATGGCGGGCA
>JBJTSM010000483.1:0-7148 GCA_046076685.1 Planctomycetia bacterium
GTGACGGGGAATGTGTGCCCGTCGCCTTCGGCCCGCCCGGCCTCGCGCCCCGGCGGGAGCCGGCCGCGGGCGATGCCCGCGACGCCTGGGAGACCGGCCGCCACGTCAAGGAGGAGGAGTTCGCGCGGGCCGTGGCGCTCGGGCTCTTCGACTACCTGCGAAAGAGCCGGTCGCGAGGCTTCGTCGTCTCGGCCAGCGGAGGCGCCGATTCATCCGCCGTGGCCTGCCTCGTGGCGTTGGCCCTGCGGTTTGCCGCCCGCGAACTGCCGGTGACGAAGGTGGCCACCCGGCTCGGCGTGGCCCTGCCGCCCGACGCCGGTGTGGCCGCAGACGACTCCGCCCTGCGCCGGCTGATCCATGCGGTGCTGATCTGCGTCTACCAGTCGACGGCACATTCCGGCGCCGTGACCCGAGGGGCCGCGCGGGGGCTCGCCGAAAGTCTCGGGGCGGAGTTCCACGAGTTCGACGTGGAGGCGGTCGTTCAGGGCTACCGGGAGCTCGTGACCCGGGCCGTGGGCCGTCCGCTCGACTGGCGGACCGACGACGTCGCCCTGCAGAACATCCAGGCGCGGGCCCGGGCTCCGGGCGTGTGGATGCTGGCCAACATCCGCGGCGCGTTGCTCGTCTCCACGAGCAACCGCTCCAAGGCGGCCGTCGGCTACGCGACGATGGACGGCGACACGTCCGGTGGCATCGCCCCGATCGCCGGCATCGACAAGGCCTACCTGCGGCGGTGGCTGGAGTGGCTCGAGCAGGCCGGGCCGGAGGGGATCGGATGCTTCCCGTCCCTGGCCGCCGTCAACGTGCAGGCCCCCACGGCCGAATTGCGGCCGCCGGCCGACCATCAGACCGACGAGGCCGATCTCATGCCCTACGACGTGCTCGATGCCGCGGAGCGGTGCGCGATCCGCGACAAACAGACGCCGCTGGAGACGTGGCAGCGGCTGCAGGTCGACTTTCCCGGACATTCGTCACGGCAACTGGCGATCTGGACGGAGCGGTTCTTCACGCTCTGGAGCCGCAACCAGTGGAAACGCGAACGGTACGCGCCGTCGTTCCATCTCGACGACGAGAACCTCGATCCGAAGACCTGGTGCCGGTTCCCGATCCTGTCCGGAGGATTCGTGCGGGAACTCGCGGAACTGCGGGCCGCGGCCGGCGGGTGAGCAGCCGGCGTGCCGCCTCGGGCCTCGGCTCAGCGACGGCTTCGCCGGCGGCCACCGGCGAAGATCGGGCCATCGTCGCCGGAATCGTTCGAACCGCCGAACGAGAATCCCGGGAACATCCGCATGGCGCCGAAGGCCGCCGCCCGTGCGGAGAATCCCGCCTGACGCGGAGCGGCCGCATTGGCGGACGGCACGGCCGTCTGGACCGGAACATCCGGGTTGTCGAACGACACCACGTCCTCGGGCAGGGGCTCTTCCCCAGCCTGCGGCTCGGATTCGTCGAGTACGCCCGCCTCGAGTTCGGCCACGTCGGCTCCGTCGGACGCGTCGGCCCCGTCCGTCCAGTTGTCCCAGTCGGACGTGTCGTCTTGAACGTCCCATTCCCAGTCGTCGATGCCGGCTTCGGGATTCGACGAGCCGGAATCGAGGGGGGATTCCACGGGGGTCGGCTCGGGCTCGACGGGCAGCGGCAGATCGGTCACGGTCTCGGCCACCGGATCTTCCACCACGGGTGGCTCGACCGGGGTGACGACGTCGATCTCGGGGTCGGCGGTCGTGTCATCGACGATCGGGTCGGTCACGATCGGACTGTCGATTCCCGAAGAATCGGTCATCTCGACGACGGCAGTCTGCCAGACGTCTTCAGTCGTTGCCACCGGATCGTCCACGGCTGCCTCGGGCAGCGGGGCCTCCGGCTCAGCGGGCGCCGGATCCGCCCCGACCTGCTCGAAAACCCACGACGGGTCGTCTTCCGGCGGCGGATCGACGAAGACGCCGCCAACGGTCGAGGAATCGGCGGCGGGATCGGACCAGGCAGAGTCGTCGAACTGCGACCAGTCGAAATCCGACCAGTCGAACTGCGACCAGTCGAACGAAAAGTCTTCGAAACCGGCGTCGACGTCGGCGGCCAGCATCGACCGCTTCTCCAGCCGCTCCATCCACAGCCGATAGGCCCGCGATCGCGAGAAGATGGTCTTCTTGTGCATGCGTCCGGGCCCTGCTGAGAGATAGAATCTCTCCTGTCATCGGCCGGAAACCCGCGCACCTTGAGGGAATTGGGCAGCTTCAGGCCCGGACCACCGCCTCGAGCGGCTCGCCCCGCTGGAAATGCACCAGGTTGCGGACGGTCTGGGCCGCGATGGCGTCGAGGGCGTTCTGGGTGAAGAACGCCTGGTGGGCCGTGATCACCACGTTGGGGAAGGTCAGCAGGCGGGAAAAGACGTCGTCGTGGATGATGGCATTGCTGCGGTCGTCGAAGAACAGATCGGCCTCCTCTTCGTAGACGTCGAGCCCCAGGTGGCCGAGTTGGCCGGTCTTGAGCGCCTCGATCACCGCGGGCGTGTCGATCAGCCCGCCGCGGCTCGTGTTGATCAGCATCGCCCCACGCTTCATCCGCGCGAGGGCTGCCGCGTCGATGAGATGCCGCGTGCCGGGACGGAGCGGGCAGTGGAGCGTGACGATGTCGGAGCCGGCGAGCAGTTCGTCGAGCGGCAGGAAGATCACGCCGCGGGCGGACAGATCGGGCTCGGGTGTCGGATCGTGTGCCAGCACGCGGCACCCGAAGCCGAGCAGGATCTCGGCCACGCACCGGCCGATCCTTCCCGTGCCGACCACGCCGACGGTCCGTCCGAAGAGGTCGAAGCCGAGCAGACCCTCCAGTGAGAAATTGCCCTCGCGCACGCGGTTGTAGGCCTTGTGGAGCCGCCGGTCGAGCATGAGCACGAGTCCGATCGTGTGCTCCGCGACCGCGTGCGGCGAATATTCGGGCACGCGCACCACCGGCAGCGCGAGCCGCGCGGCCGCGGCCAGATCGACCTGGTTGAAGCCGGCACAGCGCAGCGTGATCAGCTTCACTCCCTGGGCCGCGAGCAGTTCGAGCGTGGCGGCATCGAGCTGGTCGTTCACGAAGCAGTTGATCGCCCGGGCGCCTTCTGCCAGCCGGGCCGTGTGCCGGTCGAGCCGCGGCTCCAACCACGTCCATTCGATCGGCAGGCCGGCTGCCGCCGCCATCAGGGAATGGGTGTCGTACGGCTTGGCGGAAAAGACGGCGACGCGCATGGGCTCCACTCCTGAAATCCACTCGTGAAAAAGGCTCCGGGCACCGGGATCGAAAGTCTAAGCCATGGTCGTCCCGAACGGCCGAAAAACACCTGTTTAAACGGCCGGAAACGCTCTCGCCCGGCGGGGACGGCGGTGCTATGTTCCCCACCCTGCCCGAACCACCACCCGGAGTCCGCGCCGTGAGATGTTTCCTGCCCGAGCCGGCCATGCCGACGCTTCGTCTCTCGGCATGCGCGGTCATGGTCTGCATTCTCTCGGCGTCTGCGGAGGCCCGGCAGCCCCCGCAGCGTCCGGCGGCGCAACCCGCGGCGCCCCAGCGGGTGGCGGCCGTGCCCGGCCAGCCCATGCCGCAACAGGCCGCTCCGCAGCAGCCCGCGCCGCTTTCACCCGAACAGCAGGCGGCGCTCGATCGGCTGCTCGCCGCCTGGGAGGCGCGGAATGCCGCCGTCACCACCTGGTCGTGCACCTTCCACAAGTGGGAATACAACGCCTGGAGCCCCGCCGACGGCAATGGCGAACGGCTCGCCTTCTCCGAAAGCGCGGGAGAGATCAAGTACGCCGCTCCCGACAAGGGCTTGTTCCGTGTCAAGGACTCGACGCAGTGGAATCCCGAGACGCGTCGGTACGAGAAGCGGACCGGCGACACGGGAGAGCATTGGGTCTGCAACGGGACGAGCATCTACGAATTTCGTCATTCCGAGCGGCAGCTCCGCGAGACGAAGCTGCCCCCGGAGATGCAGGGCAAGGCCATCAGCGACGGCCCGCTGCCGTTCGTGTTCGGAGCCAAGGCCGACACGCTCAGGAAGCGGTACTTCATGCGGCTCATCACGCCCCCCGGTGTCACCGACCAGATCTGGCTCGAGTCGCTGCCGCGGTATCAGGCCGACGCGGCCAACTTCGCCAAGGTGGAGCTGATCCTTCAGGCCCGCGACCTGATGCCCTTCGCGATCCAGATCTTCAAGCCGGGCGGGCAGGATCGCGACGTCTACCAGTTCGATCCGCGGACGAGCCTGATCGACAAGGGGCTCGACATGTTCCGTGATTTCTCCAAGCCGGTGACCCCGCTCGGCTACAAGTTCATCCTCGACGACGTCTCGTCCGGCCAGCAGCCGCGGTAGATCGCTGCTTTCGGCGTCATCCCCGTCGCTGCTATACTCACGGACCTGTCGTGACCGATCGCGTCGTTTCGAGGATCTGATGCCGCACGTCGACCCCGCTCATCCCCTGGCCGAGTTGTTGCACCGGGATCGTCGCTACAAGCTCGATGCCTACCTGTTCGTGCTCGAGGCGTTGGCGTTCGGCCAGGAACACCTCGGCATGGGGACCGAGCCCCCGGCCGAGCAGCTCGAGCCGTCGACCGGTCAGTCGACCGATACGGGAAGCCGGGGGCAGGGCAGACGCCGGCCACGCCGGCGGCAGGCCGAACGTCACGTCAGCGGCCAGGAGCTCTGCGAGGCCGCGCGGCAGTATGCCCTGCAGCAGTACGGCTACATGGCCCCCACCGTGCTCGGCAGTTGGGGCGTGCACCGTACGGGCGATTTCGGCGAGATCGTGTTCGGCATGATCGAGATCGGCCAGATGCGGAAGACACGCCACGACAAGCGGGAGGACTTCGATGACGTCTACGAATTCAGCGACGCGTTTTCCCGCGACCTCGCCTTCGTCGTGCCGGATGCGGTCTGAGTGGTCGCGCGGGTTTGTGGCCGCGGTCGCCGTCGAGGCGGTGTGGCTGGCGGCGCTGGCGTGGATGGCGCTGGCCTGCATGGCGATGGGACGGCCTTGAGGTCATGACCACGTCGCTCCATTCGCCCGCGCCCTGGATCGCCCTACTGCCGCTGGGCGTCTATTTCCTCTGTCTGTCGTGGGCCCATCTGCGGCGGCGGCCGCTGGCCGTGTCGGGTGTGTTCGACGTGGCGATGCTGGCCGCGGGCGTGTCGGGGTTGGCCGTGGTGGGGCCGCTGGCGCTGCTCGTGCCGGTCACCGGCGGTTCCCCGTGGAGTTGGCCCGTGCTCGCCTTTCTCTTCGTGCTCTGCGTGGCGACCTGCGTGCTCGTCTCGCGGCCGCGGATGGTGGTCTACAACATCACCGTCGAGCAGTTTCGCCCGCTCGTGGCCGAGGTCGTTTCGGCCCTCGACCCCGGCGCCCGCTGGGCGGGCGAGAGCGCGGCGTTGCCCGACCGGGGCTTCCAACTGCACATCGAGGGCAACGGCCCCATGCGGACCGTGAGCATCGTCAATGTCGGTGAGCGGTCGTCCGCCGAGGGGTGGGGCGAATTCACGCGGCGGCTGCGCCGGGCCGTCGGCGGCCTGCGGGTCCGCCGCAGCCCCTGGGGAGCCCTGTTTGCCGCGGTCGGCGGCGGGCTGTTGGTGCTGGCCGCGGCGTTGGCGATCGGGCCGACGGTCTGGGCGGCGTTTCGACCATGGCTGTTTTGACTTGTCGCGGCACCCGCCTCTAATGGGAGGGCGATTCGTTGCTTGCACCCTTTCACGGAGACCCTCCGATGCTGACGAAGACACTCGTGACGCCGATCCTGACTTTCGCCGTGGCGGCCCTGTTCTCCACCGCGGCCCGCGCCGATCAGGCCTCCCCCCTGGCCGGCACCGTGAAGAAGATCGACGGGTCGGAGGTCGATCTTTCCACGTACAAGGGCAAGGTGGTGCTGATCGTCAACGTGGCCAGCCGCTGCGGCTACACCGGCCAGTACGCGGGCCTGCAGAAGCTCTACGACGCCTACAAGGACAAGGGGCTCGTCGTGCTCGGCTTTCCCGCCAACGAGTTCGGCGCCCAGGAGCCGGGCACCGACGGGGAGATCGCAAAGTTCTGTTCGTCGAAGTACGGCGTGACGTTCGACATGTTCTCGAAGATCGTGGTGAAGGGCCCGGGCATCGCGCCGCTCTACAAGTCGCTCACCGAGTCGGCCGATCCCAAGGGGGACGTCGGCTGGAATTTCGAGAAGTTCCTGATCGGCCGGGACGGCAAGATCGTGGGCCGCTACAAGTCGGGCGTTGCTCCCGACGACGCCAAGCTCAAGGCGACGATCGAGGCCGAACTCGGCAAGGCAGGGTAGGCCTCGAGCCTCACGCCGCGCGGGCGGGGCGGTCGGAGCGGGTGCCGCCGGGGGCGGCGGTGCCCGCGGCGTTGATCGTGCGACGCACGACCCAGGTGGGCCGGCCCTGCGATTCACGGTAGGTCCGCACCACGTACTCGCCCACGATGGCGACGGCGGCCGTCTGCGCCGCGGCGACGAGCGCGGCCACGGCGACGATCGCCGCCAGCGAGACGCCGGCCCCCTTATCGGTGCCAGCCCCGGCACTGACGGCGTGGGTCAGGTTCGACCAGGTGCCGATGGCCGTGGCCGCGAGGCCGACCGCCGCCAGCGCGAGGCTGCACAGCCAGGTGAGCCGCACCGGGGCGTCGGAGGAGATCATCAGGGCGTCGACGGCCAGCATGATCAGCTTGCGGGCGGAGTATTTCGTCTCGCCGGCCAGTCGGGCGTGCCGGTCGTACCAGACCGGCTCGTGGCGGAAGCCGGCCCACGGCACGAGGCTGCGCAGGTAGCGGCGCTTCTCCGGCAGCCGGCAGACGGCGTCGACCACGGCCCGATCGATGAGCTTGAAGTCGCCCGTGTCCACCGGGATCGGATGCGGGACGAGGCTGGCGAAGAACCGGTGAAACAGGCTCGCGGTCACGAGCTTGAAGAGCGTCTCGCCTTCGCGGGAACGGCGGCGGCCGTAGGCCACGTCGACGCCGCTCCGCCAGGCGCGAACCATCTCGGGGATCACCTCCGGCGGGTCCTGCAGGTCGGCATCGATGATCACCACGGCATCGCCCCGCGTCTGGGCCAGGCCCGCCGACATCGCGGCCTGTTGGCCAAAATTGCGGGAGAGTTCCACCACCACGGCCCGACGGTCGCGGCTGGCG
>JBJTSM010000484.1:0-3079 GCA_046076685.1 Planctomycetia bacterium
GCCCTCCGCCGAAGCCAGGGCCAGCCGGCGCGGAGACCCGCTTGCCAGCACGATCTTTTGACGCAACCCTTGAGTCATGGCGAAAAGTCCTTCACGCCCGCCGATCCTTCTTGAGGATGACCACCTGATCGCCGTCGTCAAGCCGGCCGGCCTGCCCACGGCCAACGCGGCCCGCGGCATGCCAAGCATGTTCACGATCCTCCGAGAAATGCTGCCTGCCGGGGCCTTTTTGGGGGTCGTGAGCCGGCTCGACGCCCCCGTGTCGGGTGTGCTCGTGATGGCCAAGACGCGGTCGGCCGCAGCCGATCTCGCCCGCCAGTTCCGGGAGCGACTGGTCGAAAAAACCTACGAAGCCGTCGCGGAGGGGCGTTTTCCGGCCCCGCTCGGGCAGTGGATCGAATGGCACGACCGGATCGAACGCCGGGGCGAGGAACGCCGGTCACGGCTCCGGTCGGTCGGCCCGGCGGCTTGCGGCGATCACGATGACGAGTCGGAGGACGACGCGACGGGCTCGGGCGGCGAGTGCCATGTGCGGGCCCGCGTGGTGAAGCGCCTGGGCGAGGTGTCGCTCGTCGAGTTGGAACCTTCGACGGGCCGCCGGCATCAGCTGCGGGCCCAGTTGGCCGGGCGGGGCTGTGCGATCGTGGGAGACAAGACCTATGGCGCGAGGCTTCCCTTCCCGTCGGCGCCAGGCTGCGGTGGAGCCATCGCGTTGCATGCCCGCAGTCTGCGGTTCGACCATCCAGCCACGCGGCAGCCAGTCCTGCTGACGGCCCGGTGGCCCGACACGTGGGCCGTTCGGTTTCCGGGGCTCGCGGCCGGAAGAACACCCCCTCCGGCAGGCGGTCGCTCGTCTTCTGGCACGGTAGACTGATGCCGGTTGGCCCAGTGCTTGCCATGCGGTTCCGATCCTCACGCCGCCCATCCCCACCATGCCGCAGCCCTCGAACGAACCGCCATCAGGCCCCGTCAGCGATCGAAAGCCGGTCCAGCCGGTGCCGCGGTTTCGCCAGACCGCGCTGGCCAGCGGTCTCGTGGATGCCGAGCAGATCTCGGCCTGCGAGGAGAGCGTGGGGATGGACCTTGGGGACGTGGCCCGCGTCGACCCCCTGACCTGGGATGCTGCCGTCGCCGAGTGCCTCGTGAGGCGGGAAGCCCTCACGCGCTTTCAGGCCGACCAATTGCTGGCGGGGCGACGCAAGCTCACGCTCGGGCAATATCGCATCCTCGACGAACTGGGCCGGGGCGGCATGGGGCAGGTGTTTCGGGCGCAGCACACGATGATGGGGCGAACGGTGGCGATCAAGGTGCTGCCGCGTGCGAAATCGACCAGCGAGTCCGAGGCGGCCTTCCAGCGGGAGATCCGCATGTTGGCGAGGCTCGATCACGAAAATCTCGTGCGGGCTCTCGATGCCGGCCATGATGGAAAGGTGTACTACCTCGTCACGGAACTGGTGCCCGGCCTTGACCTCCGCCGCCAGGTGCTCAAGCACGGCCGGCTCGACGAGGCCAGGGCGGCTTCGGTGATCACGCAGGCGGCGGTCGGCCTCGCCTATGCGCATTCCCAGGGGCTGGTTCACCGCGACGTCAAGCCGGCCAACCTGCTCGTGACCCCGGAAGGCCATGTGAAGGTGCTCGACCTCGGCCTGGCGGGGTCTGTGATCGAAGGAGAGTCGGCACGGCTCGGCCGTGTGGTCGGCACTATGGACTACATGGCGCCCGAACAGATCCGCACGCCGGACACGGTGGGGCCTTCGGCCGACATCTATGCCCTCGGCTGCACGCTCTATTTCGCCCTCACGGGAGAGGTTCCTTTCCCCGGCGGCACCCGGCAGGAGAAGGCGCAGCGGCAGCTCAAGGAACAGCCGCGGCCCATCCGGCAACTGGTGCCGGGCGTGAGCGAAGGCCTGTGCCGAGTGGTCGAGAGCATCATGCGGAAAAATCCGCTCGAGCGGCCGCTGTCTGCCGCGGATGTGGTCGAGCGGCTGCGGCCCTGGGCTCCGCCCGCGCCGCTCGAGATGCCGCGGTCGAAGCAGCCGCCGCCACTGCGATCCGCGCATGCCGGTGTGGCGGAGGACACGACCTCGCGGCGTTCGACGCCCGCTTCACTCCCCGGGTCGAGCCAGTGGCTCGATCTCTTGAATATCGACAACCAGTCGACCCGGGGGCTGTTGTCGGCGGCCGAGGAGACCGACCGAGGCAGCGGCCCGCTTCCGATGGCTCCCCCTCGCCCCCTCGTCGCCGGACGGCTGGCTGCCACTCGGCGTTGGGCGATGGTCATGGCGAGGAGTGTCGCGGTGGCGACCGTGACGGCGGTGGTCTTCATGCTGGTGATGCGAATGGTCTTCGGCATCGACCGGCCGACCGCCGATGCCGTGTTTGGGCCGAGGGGCCTAACCTGGCTGGGGTGGGTGGCATTCGGCCTGATGCTGGCAGCCCAGTTGATGGCAGAGGCCGGTCGGCGGGCACGCTGAACCGGCCGGACATGCCGAACGGGGGGCGGCTCGTCCTCGGGCTCGGGGCCGTCCCACCCGCTTGGCAGTCCTCAGCGTTGACAGACCTGCGCGGACGGCCTACGAAATGGGGTGGAAACCCTGGACGGGTAGCTCAGTTGGTAGAGCAACGGACTGAAAATCCGTGTGTCGCCGGTTCGATTCCGGCCCCGTCCACTGTCAAAGATGCGCCATCCCCGGGAATTACGCGGGTTTCGATGGCGGGCTGGGGGCCGGCCGGGGTGCCCGGAAGCGGCGCGCTACCAAAAGCGCTACCAAACCGGCCCGAATTTGACCCCTGTGACCGGTCGAAAGCCGCCCAAGCGGCATCGGCTGTCCGCTGGGCATCGGTGCCCACGTAGAACCGCAGCGTGGTCTCTATCGATTCGTGCCGCATCAGTTCCATCAGTTGGGCCGGCATCAGCCGCGCGGCCCAACGCTCCCCGAAGGCCCGCCGCAGATCGTGGGCCGAAGCGTACTTCACCTTCGCCGGATTCTTTGGGTCCACGTAGACGCGGACCCCCGCCTTCTTGCCGATCTCGGAACAGATCTCGGAAACCCGGTGGGGCAGGGGGCGGGCCGGCTGG
>JBJTSM010000485.1:0-4678 GCA_046076685.1 Planctomycetia bacterium
CCGCGCGGCGGTCGCCGCCGACGTCGCCGAGAAGGAGCGGTGGGCCTGGGTGGGTCGCCAGACGGCCTCCGCCGACCCCGACGCCGGCCGGTATCCGCAGCGGCTCTCCTCCATGCTCTTCCGGGCTCCCGCCCGCACCAACCGGCTCGTCAACCCGCTCGACGCGGCCCATCCGCTCGAGGCGCGGGCCCGCTCGTACCTCCACTCCAACTGCTCGAGCTGCCACGTCTTCGCCGGCGGCGGCAACGCCCAGATCGACCTCGAATACCTGACCGCCTACGAGACGCGACCGATCGACGCGATGAAGGCGGTGGGCGTCAAGCCGCTGCACGCGACCTTCGACCTGATCGATCCCAAGCTGATCGCGGCGGGCCATCCGGAGCGGTCGGTGCTCTTCTCGCGGGTCACCCGCCGCGGCCCCGGCCAGATGCCGCAGCTGGCCACCTCGATCGTGGACGAGAAGGCCGTGGCCGTGCTCCGCGAGTGGATCCAGTCGCTGCCCGAGCAGGAGCCGGAGCCGCCGAAGGTGGCCGCCGCGGGCGATCGCTGAACGTCAGATCCAGTTGCGCCGCAGAAGCCACGCCTTCACCGCCTGCGTGAGGAGGGCGTAGCCCACCACCGACACGGCCACGAGCGGCCAGTAGAGGCCCGGCAGCGGCGTGAAGCCGAGCGAGCGGCCCAAGGCGGTGAACGGGATCGCGATCCCGAGCAGCGTCACGAGCGTCGTGACCGCCACCAGCGGCCACGACGCCCGGCTCTCGAGCAGCGGAATCCGGTCGGTGCGGATGATGTGGATGATCAGCGTCTGCGTGAGCAGGCTCTCCACGAACCAGCCCGTCTGGAAGAGGCTGGCGCTCTGCCGGGCGGCGTCCGGCGTGGCCATGTCGCGGCAGTCGAACACGTAGAGCATCAGAAAATAGGTGGTGTAGTCGAAGAGCGACGAGCAGGGGCCGAGACAGACGATGAAGCGGGTGAGCCGGCCCATGTCCCACGGCCGGGGCTTCTCGATCTGCTCCGGATCGACGTCGTCGGTGGGGATGGCGGTCTGGCTGATGTCGTAGAGCAGGTTGTTGGCGAGGATCTGGATCGGCGTCATCGGCAGGAAGGGCACGAACACGCTCGCTCCGAGCACGCTGAACATGTTCCCAAAGTTGCTGCTCGCCCCCATCCGCACGTATTTGAGGATGTTGGCGAACACCTTGCGGCCCTCCACCACCCCCGCCTCGAGAACGAGCAGCGACTTCTCCAGCAGGATCATGTCGGCCGACGCCTTCGCGATGTCCACGGCCGTGTCCACGCTGATCCCCACGTCGGCCGTCCGGAGGGCGGCGGCGTCGTTGATGCCGTCGCCCATGAAGCCGACGGTGTGGCCGTGCGACTGGAGCGCCACGATGATCCGCTGCTTGTGCGCCGGCGACACCCGGGCGAAGAGCGTGGTCTTTGCGACGGCCGCGGCCAGTGCGGCGTCGCTCATCCCTTCGAGATCGGCCCCGAGCAGCACGTGCTCGGTGGCCAGCCCCACCTCGCGGCAGATCTTGCGGGCCACGAGGTCGTTGTCGCCCGTGAGCACCTTCACCTGCACGCCGCGGCCCTCGAGCGACCGGATCGCCGCCGCGGCCGACTCCTTGGGCGGATCGAGGAAGGCGACGTAGCCGTGGAGGATCAGCCCGGCCTCGTCGGCCTGCGAGTAGGGCGTGTCGTCGCCGGCCACGACGCCGCGGGGCTCGATCTCCTTGCAGGCGATGGCCAGCACCCGGAAGCCGTCGGCCGACAGCTGCTCGTGCTCGGCCTTGAGGCCGTCGATGTGGGCGTGGTCCATCGGATGGAGCCGGCCCGAGAGCGTGAACGCGCGGCACCGCGGGAAGATCGCCTCCGGCGCCCCCTTGGTCACGATCAGGTCCTTGCCCGCGGGCGTGCGGACGACCACCGACATGATGCGGCGGCGGCTGTCGAAGGGGATCTCGTCCACCTTGCGGTAGTCGGGGATCCGGGCCTCCGCGTGGGTCTCGGTGTGGGCCAGCACCGCCCGATCGAGCACGTTTTTGAGTCCCGTCTGGAAGTGGCTGTTGAGGTAGGCGAGCGCCAACACCTCGTCGCTCTCCTCGAGCGCCACGTCGCAGTGCCGCTCGAGGATCACGCGGTCGAGCGTGAGCGTGCCCGTCTTGTCGGCACACAACACGTCCATCGCCCCGAGGTTCTGGATGGCGCTCAGCCGCTTCACGATCACCTTCTTTCGGCTCATGCCGATCGCCCCCTTCGAGAGGCAGACCGCCACCACCATCGGCAGCATCTCGGGCGTGAGCCCCACGGCCACGGCGATGGCGAAGAAGAAGGCATCGTGCCAGCTGCCCTTCGTAATCCCGTTGATGACGAAGACGAGCGGCACCATGACGGCCACGAACCGCAGGATCAGCCAGGTGAACCGTGTGATCCCCCGGTCGAAGGCCGTCGGCGGCTCCTCTTCCACGAGGCTGCCCGCCACGCCGCCGAGATACGTCTGCCGTCCGGTGGCCACCACCACGGCGGTGCCAGATCCGCTCTCCACGTTCGTGCCCAGGAACGCCACGCTCGTGAACTCGCCGGGCGCCGCGGCCGCGGGGCGGGCCTCGACCGCGAACTTCTCCACCGGCACGCTTTCGCCCGTGAGCGCGGCCTGGTTCACGAACAGGTCCTTCGCGGCGACGAGGCGGACGTCGGCCGGGATCATGTCGCCCGCCGCGAGCGTCACCACGTCTCCCGGCACGAGCTCCGCGACGGGCAGCTCCCGGGCATGGCCGCCCCGCACGACGGTGGCCCTTACAGAGATCATCGCCTTGAGCCGCGCCGCGGCGTCGTCGGCCCGCGCCTCCTGCACGAGCCGCACGCCGGCGCCCAGCGTGATCATGAGCAGCATCACGCCGCCGGCACGCACGTCGCCGGTGACGAACGACACGGCCGCGAGCGCCGCGAGCAGGATCACGAGCGGGTTCAACACCGCGTGGGCGACGAGCGTCACCACGCCCGTCCGCCGGTCTTCGGCGAGCACGTTCGGCCCCTGTTCGGCGAGCCGCCGTTCGGCCTCCTCGTCGGTGATCCCCTCGATCTGGGTGCCAAACCGCCGGCAGACGCCGGCGGCATCGGCCGCAGCCGCCTCGACCACGACTCGGGCGACGTGTCTCGCAGTGGCGTGCCGGTTTGCTTCCCAGCCGAGCCCGAAGCCCCACCGCGGGAATGTGGCCGCGTGTCGGGCTTTCATGGAGGAACGCCAGGAACGGGATAAGACCGGCCACCAGAAGCCGCCCGCCGCATTATTCGTTCGGCGTGCCCCGTCCCATAGAAGCCCCGAGCGCGAGCGACGGGATCTGCCCGAATCACCCAAACCGCCACTCCCTGCGGGCCGGACATTTTCGGCCCGTTTGCCGGAACCCCCTGCCCGCGCATACCGTTCCCAGGGCTGCCTCGGCTCGTGGCCCCGCCGCGACCGGCATCTTCCGCACCAGGCAGGACGCTTTCACCGCGTCTTCGGGCGCCGAGGATTCCCGCCGTGCCGCTGCGTTACCTGCTCCGCATCGACTGGGACGTGGTCGCCGGCATCATCGCGGCGCTCGTGGCGATGCTGCTGAGCTTCATGGGGCTCGTCTCGGAAACCGTCGGGCGGGGCATCATCCTCCTGCTCTCCGCCCTGCTGCTCCTCCGCGACCTGCGGGGCGAGGCCCGCGAGCACAGGATGTTTGACAAGCTCGACACCATCATCCGGCACGTCTCCCACCTCACGGCGGCCAAGCAGGCCGACATCCACCTCGTCGGCCCGAAGGCCATGCGCAAGGAGCTGACGGCCTTCGCCACGACCGTCTACGGCGACGTCCTCTGGTTCAACGCCTGCTGCCGCATGTTTCGGCGGCAGGAGGTGTTCGACGCCACGCTGCAGCCGTTTCTCGAGAATCCGCACGTCCGATCGGTCCAGCTGCTGTGCCGCCAGGAGGAGCGGCCCTACTGGCTTACCGACCTCGTGCCGAAGCCGCGCGGGTGCTCTCGAGCCGATCGGCGCACGGCGGCCTGCTCCTCCGGGCCCGTCATATCGCGTTTCGACGGGACAATGGTTAGCCTGATGCCCCATCAGCATGCCATCCGGAGTCGACTCGATGACGCACGAAGCGCACGCCTCCCGCCGCCGTGGATTCCACGAGGACACCGCCGCGATCCTCGTCGGCGGCCTGCTCGTGGCCCTGGCCTTGGCGGTGGGATGGACCGGCCGGCCGGCCGAGGATGCCGGCAACCGCAGCACCTTCCCCAAGGGCTGGCCGCATCCCCTGGCCGCCACCATCGACAAGCCGCAGACCTGGAACGACTCCCCGGCGCAGGCGCTGTTCGACAAAAAGCAGAAGCCCGTGACGGCGCCGATCCTCCTCGGCATGGCCTGGGTGGTGGGTGTCATCGCCGGCGGCACGGCCATCCGCGGCGGGAACGTGGCCCGGGTGATCCCCGGGGCGATGACGCTCGCCCTCCTTGGATGCCTCGCCTACCTGCTCGCCGCGCAGAAACTCGTCAACCACTACAACCTCGAGTATCCCCTCTGGGCCCTCGCCGTCGGCCTCGTCGTGGGCAACACCGTCGGACTGCCGCGTTGGCTCGAGCCCGCCCTCCAGGGTGAATTCCTCATCAAGACAGGCCTGGTCGTCTTCGGCGCGGAAGTGCTCTT
>JBJTSM010000486.1:0-5731 GCA_046076685.1 Planctomycetia bacterium
CCTCCTGCTTCCGGCGCCGGTGCTCCGTCGCCTCCGGCTGAAGGGCGAGCCGCATCGCATCGGCCCGCGGTGCCACGAGCGGCGTTCCCTCGACACCGCGGAGGGTGCGAAGCGACGCGAGTACGGCAGGCTCGGCCGGCATCGCCGCCGCACCGCCGGCCCAGTCGGGGGCGACGCGGGCCACGAGCCGGGCGTAGGCCTCGGCGAACTGCCGCAGCGTCGTCGGCCGTGCCGAAACGAGCTCGGCGCGAACGAGCGGATTGATCGCCGTCGGAGCGGGCGATTCGCCCCATCCGGCGACGAGTGCGTCGAGCCGCGGGCCGATCTCGGCATCGGGCAGCGCACGGAGCACCGCCCACGGTCCGAGGATCGGATCGGCGGCCTCAGCCTTGGCGACGAGCCGCGTGAGCCGGTCGATGAGGAGCTGCTCGAGTTCGTAGTTGTCGGCCATCCGGGGCGGCCGGCGGTCGGCGGCGCGGGCTGCCGGTCGTGCCGTCTCCACGAAATAATCGGCGGCGTGGGCCACGGCGTCGCGCGTCGCCCGCGCATGCACGGCCCCCTCGTAGTCGGTGACGGCCTGCTGCAACTCGCCGAGCTTCTTCGCGAAGGCCTCGGCTTCGGGCCCGGGGGGCGGGTCGCCGATCGCCGGCAGTTCCTCGGGGACGTGGCTGCTCGCGAAGATGCCGTGGAGCGCGTAGTAGTCGGCCGTGGAGATCGGCTCGTATTTATGGTCGTGGCAGCGGGCGCAGGCGGCCGTGAGCCCCATCAGGCCGCGGGTCACGAGGTCGATCCGGTCGTCGATGATGTCGTGGGGATTGCCGAGGAACGTGCGGCCCACGGTGAGGAAGCCGAGCGCCGCGAGATCCTCGCGCGGCACCGGTGGCGCGACCTTGTCGGCGGCGAGTTGCAGCGTGACGAATCGGTCGTAGGGCAGATCGGCGTGCAGGGACCGCACGACCCAATCGCGATAGGTCCAGGCAAACGGATAGAGTGGCGACTGCGCGTCGAACGCGTAGCCCATCGTGTCGGCATAGCGGGCGAGGTCGAGCCATTTCCGCGCCCAGTGCTCGGCATGCTCCCGCGAGGCGAGCAGCCGCTCGACGGCCGCGTGGTAGGCCGCGTCGGCTGCCGCCGGTCCCGCGGCGGCCGCAGCGGCGAACGCATCGGCCTCGTCGGCCGAGGGGGGCAGCCCCGTCAGGTCGTAGCAGAGCCGGCGGAGGAGCTCCCGCGGCGCGGCCTCGGGCGAGGGCATGAGGCTGGCATCGCCAAGCGCGGCCGCTAGAAACCGGTCGATCGGTGACGCCGACCAGGCGGCGGCACCCGCCGGATCGAACGCCGCGGGCAAGTC
This sequence comes from Planctomycetia bacterium, assembly GCA_046076685.1. GTDB lineage: Bacteria > Planctomycetota > Planctomycetia > Pirellulales > UBA1268 > CAMCQY01. Next base: position 1,349 of record JBJTSM010000486.1, read on the forward strand.
CGGAGCGGGATGCCGCGTGGGAGGCTTGAAGGCCCAGTGGCTGGCGAGCGACTCGGCGAGCCGCGCTGCCATCGTCGCCGCCGGGCTCGGCGCCGCGTCGTCGTCGCCACCGGGCCCGCTCCACGGCATGCCGGCGCCCACCCAGGTCTCGAGCGTGGCGATCTCGTCGGCCGAGAGTTTTTCGTCGGGCGGCATCGCCAGATCGCCGACATGCCGCACCGCGGCCACGAGCCGGCTTTTGGCGGCGTCGCCCGGCACGACGACGGGCCCGGTGTCGCCGCCCGCCAGCACCGCCGTGCGGCTGTCGAGCCGCAGGCCGGCCTCCGCCACCTTGTCGCCGTGGCAGCTCTGGCACCTCGCCACGAGCAGCGGCCGCACCTTCGACTCAAAGAGCGTTTCGAGGTCGCGTGCCGCGGCATCGGCCGCCAGGGCACCGGATGCGGTCGCAAGCACGATGGCCCCGCCGGCAAGGGCGAGCGTGCAGAGCGGGCGCATGCGCCGCGGCAGGGCGAGGGTGGTCATGATGCACGGGCCTCCGGGTGAGACGGCTCACCGGTCCAGAGATTGTAATCGGCTGCCGTCGGCGGGGCACGCGACGCCGCAAAAGGGGACTGGCTCGTTTTGCGAAGCAAAAGGTGCCTGTCCCCTTTTGCAGAAAAATGAGCTGTGTCCCCTTTTTGTGTCGTATTGCCGCCCTGTCATGCGGGTGATACGATGCCACCATGCGCACGATCTCCGTCAAGCTTCCCGAGCCGCTCGCGACGTGGCTCGACCGCGCCGCCAGCGAGCGGAGTCGATCCCGGTCGGAGATCATCCGCGAGGCCCTGGAGCGGTGGCAGGCGGCCGCCCGGGCGGGGGACGGGCCCTCGGTGGCCGAAGCGCTGGGCGACCTGCGCGGGAGCGTGTCGGGGCCCCGCGATCTCTCCACCAACCCGAAGCATCTCCGTGGCTACGGTGCGTGAAGAGGGCGATGAAAGCCACCGCCGTCATTCTCGATACGGGGCCGCTCGTCGCCTGGCTCTGTCGATCGGACCGGTGGCACGCGTGGGCCGCCGAGCAATTCGAGCGGCTCGCGCCGCCCCTGATCACCTGCGAGGCCGTCGTCAGCGAGGCCTGTTTTCTCTACGCCCGCGAGGGCGGTGATCCCTCGCGGCTGGTCGCCGCCGTCCGGGCCGGCTTCCTCGAGATCGGCCTCGGTCTCGCCGACGAGGCGGCCGCGGTGGAAGTGCTGCTGAAACGCTACGCCGATGTGCCGATGTCGCTGGCGGATGCCTGCGTCGTGCGGCTGGCCGAGAGGCATCGCGACTGCCGGGTGCTCACGCTCGACCGGCACTTCACGCGCTATCGCCGGTTTGGCAGGTCGGTCATTCCGCTGCTCGCGCCGTGGTGATGCCGGACGCAAAAAGGGGACGCAGCTCATTTGCCGGTCGCCGCTCGGGCCTCACCGCTCCCTCCGTAGGTGCAGACTGGGAGTCTGCACACACGCGCAACCCGGACCCCGCAGAGTGACACTCTGCGGCTACGGCTCCCGCGGCCGCGGTCAGCGGCTCTCGAGGTCGAGTGCAACTTGGTTGCGCTGCGGCTTCACCTCGATCGAGAGCGGGGAAGAGTCGCGGCTGCCGTAGCGCGTGGGCACCGCGGGCTTGGGGGGCGAGTTTTGCTTCGGCCCCGGCCGCTCGACGTCCGGGTCGACAAAAACCGGCGGCGGGACGACCTCGACGACGACGTCGTAGATGCCCGGCACGAGCCCGCGGTGCTCCCGAGTCGACACCACGAACCGGCCGTCGCGGTCGGTCGTCGCGACGCCGGCCTCGCCTCCGTTCCGCGGCAGGAACGTGACGACGGTGTGCGGCACCGGTGCCGATGCGAGCGTGAGCCGGCCCTCCACGGCGTAGCGGCCGCCCGACGAGCCGCAGCCGACGGCTCCCGTCACGATCCCGGCGGGCATCACCGCCGTGGCGAACGCCGCCGTGCAACCGCCCCGACGCCCCATGTGGCGCTCCTCGTGGCGACGTATTCATAGGCGTGACGATACCCCGCCACGCGGCGAAAGCCGGGGTCAGCAGTAGCCTTTGTGCCGAACGTAGCGGTTGACTCGCTCCGCCGTCTCGATGAGCTCAGGGGCTGCCGCGAGCGCCTCGTGGAGCACCTTGTCGGCACTCTCGATGAGGTAGTCGTGGGCGATCGAGTTGCGCAGCATCCGCAATTCCCGCCACCGTTCGGCCGATGTGATGAGACCACGAGCTTCCGCCCGCTGCAGGCGGTCGAGTGGCGTGCCTTCGTCGAGCAGTTCGATCTGGTCGAGGGTGCGAAAGATCCGCTGCATCAAAAAATCGTTGAGCCGGGCGAATCTCGACGTGAGCGCCTCGCACGACTCCCGCTCACCGACCGAAAGCTCACCGCCGGACCGCGCCGCAAACGACGCCACGCGGCTGCGGGATTCCTCGAGCACCCGGGCGGCGGCGTGCAGGAGCGCCAGCTGATCGCGAAGCAGTTGTTTCAGTTGTTCGACCACAGCGTCACTCCCTGCAGGCGCGCCACGGCGGCAAACCCGCCCGGGCTGCGGCCGTCATCCACGACCAGATCGACGTGCTGCGCACCGATCTCGTCTTCGAGGGCAATCCGCAGCCGCTGCGTCAGGCCGTGGTGATCGGCGGACTGTCGTGGATCGATTTCGATCAACAGGTCGATGTCGCCCCCGCGACGAACGGGGTCGGTCCGCGAGCCGAAGAGCGTGATCCTGCGCCAGGCCGTCCCGGTCTCTTCGCAGGCCCTCACCACCGCCCGGCGGATGCCGTCGCGCTCGGCCGGAGAAAGTCGCAGGTTCGTGGCAACCGAGTCGATCGACATCTCGTCGTCCAGCAGCAAGAGGGCGGGGCCTTCGACCCGCTGCAATCATATCACGCCGAACAATCAGGCCATCCGCATTCGGTCGCCTTGCAGCAAGGTCTTCCAAGCATGAGTCGCGCACCCACATGCCCGGTCGGCGGCAGCGCCGGGCGGCCCGGCCGACGCGGCTGGGGATGGCCCGCGTCACCCCCTCGCTGCCGCAAGGGGCTTTTGGACGATCGTGCGCACCGCCCACGTCGGCTCTCCGGCGCTTCCGGCTCGAAGGCATCCCGGATCGTCACGCCAGTGGGTGGTGATGGAGCCGTTTCCATCCCGCGGCCCGAGCGCCACGTTCAGTACCTGCGGGCCTGATGCAGGATTGCGGAGCAGGGCATCCCACTCTGAGGCAACGAAAACAGAACACCCCGCATCGGTCGACGAACGGGTGCCTGCAGCCAGCCGCGGGGCGTGTATGCTGCGGCGAAGAGGAAGCATCTCAAGCGACGCCTCGATGCCACGCGCCATTTCGACACGCCGCCGTGCGACCGCCCCGATGCCCCACGTGGCGCTCCTCGTGGAGACCTCGCGAACCTACGGCCGCGACCTGCTCCGCGGCGTCAATCGCTGGATCCACGAGCACGGGCCGTGGTCGGTGTTTCTCGAACTCCGCGGGCTCGATTCCTCCGTGCCCCGCTGGCTCGCGACCTGGCGAGGCGACGGCATCATCGCCCGCACCGGCTCGACCGCCATGGACAAGGCGATCGCGGCCACCGGCCTGCCGGCCGTCGAACTGCGGGCCTCGAAGCTGCCCCACGGCCGGCCCTTCGTCGGCGTCGACAACCACGAACTCGGCCAGCTCGTGGCCACGCACCTCGCCGACAACGGCTTTGCGCACTTCGCCGTATTCGACCTCGACACCGAAACCTATTTCGAGGAGCGGCGGGACGGGTTTCGGCGGCAGGTCGAGGCCGCCGGCCGGGTCTGCCACGTCTACCACGCGGGCCGCACGGGCGAACGGCCCACCGACTGGGAGCGGCACCAGGAGCGGGTGGCCGACTGGGTGGCGGCGCTGCCGAAGCCGGTCGGCATCCTCGCCTGCACCGACCAGCTCGGCTTCTGGCTGCTCGACGCCTGCCGGCGGGCCGGCATCGGGGTGCCGGAGGAGGTGGCGGTGGTGGGCGTGGAAAACGACGAGACGCTCTGCCTGATGGCCACGCCGCGGCTCTCGAGCGTGGCCTTCGACGGCGTTCGCGTGGGCTACGAGGCCGCCGCCCTGCTCGATCGGCTGATGCGGGGCGAGCGGGTGCCGGAGCGGTCGCTCGTGGTGCCGCCGCGCGGGCTCGTCGTGCGGCAGTCGAGCGACATCGTCGCCATCGACGACGCGGCGGTGGCGGCGGCGCTGCGGTTCATCCGCGAGGAGGCCTGCCAGCGGGTGAGCGTCGCCGACGTGGTCCGCCGCGCGGGCGTGTCGCGGACGGCGCTCGAACGGCGGATGCGGGCGGCGATCGGCCGCACGCCGGGCGAGGAGATCGTGCGGGTGCGGCTCAACCGCGT
>JBJTSM010000487.1:0-2496 GCA_046076685.1 Planctomycetia bacterium
CTCGGCGGTCACGACGTCAGGCGGGCCCTCGAGGCGTTGCTCAGGGCCAAGCAGATCGTGGTCGATCGTGCCGATCAGGTACTGCGTGCCCTGCGTGTCTTCGACGACGGGAAAGCGGATTTCGCAGACTGCCTCATCGAGCGGATCGCCTCTTCGGCGGGATGTGCCGAAACCTGGACTTTCGACGCGGCCGCCGCAAAGCATGCGGGCATGTCGCTGCTTCGCTGACGGGCCGGAAGCCGCGAGGCCGATTCCGCCGTCGATCCATGATCGGCGTCGATCCGCTCACCTGCACTCGCGGGCGAACCTTGCACGCCGCCCGGGGGCGACCTGAGACCCAGGCCCCGCACCGACTTTCCCGCACGACCGGTCTCCAAGGCCACGGCCGCTCGTCGCCGCGGCGCCCGGGCATCACCGGGATGCCGCGGCCAATCCATAGGCCGTGCGGGAGGCCCCCGCGAAGAACGAGGCCTCGGCCGCGGGGCCATGGGCGGCGATCCACGGCCTGACGATGCCGACGACGGTCGCATAGTCGGCCGCCCACTCGCAGACCGGCCAGTTGCTGCCATAGATCAGCCGATCCGGCCCGAAAGCCTTCCATACCGCATCGAGCCACGGGCGGTAGAAGGCGGGATCGACGGGAGCCCGCTTCTGCCCGGCCAAGACCGCCGCGCTTTCCACCAGGTTCGACACCTTGAGCCAGACGTTGGGCCGCGTCGCAGCCCGGGCCAGCCCGTCGACCCACGCCGGGTCGGGCCCGTCGCCGCCGATCCCCGCCCCCGCCATGTGCTCAAGAATCACCCGCATCTCCGGCAGCCGTGCAGCCAACGTGTCGGCCGCGTCGAAGACGGGGCCGCCGTTGATGTCGGGCACGAGACCGTGAAACGCCAGCCGCTCCAGATCGCGCATGAAGTCTGGTGAGTCGAGTCCCTTGACCACGGCGGCGCCGCCCACCCGCACGCCGCGGAACTTCGGCGCGGCGGCGAAGCGGTCGATGAGCTTCGTGCAACCGTCCTCTCCGATCGGCAGACGTCCCACCACGCCGATGAGGCACGGGTGGTCGCGGGCCACGTCGAGCAGCCACTGGTTGTCTTCCACCCAGGGGCTCGCCTCGATGACCACGGTCTCGGTGATGCCGACGGGCCGGGCTTGCTCGAGCCAGTCGGAAGGCAGCACGCGGCGGTAGAGTGGCCCGCCCTTCCCCGGCCACGGCACGCCCTCCGGCCGCGTCGGGTCGTAGAAATGCGTGTGCGTGTCGATCGCCGGCGGCAGCGGCACCGGCGGGGCGGCGTGGGCACGCTGCGCCGCCGCGCAACCGGCGGTCGCCCCGATGGCGGCCGCGGCCAGATGCATGGCCCGCCGCCGCGCGACACGATTTTCCATGACGAACGTCTCCGTGAAGCCCTCGCGAGCAATCGCTGTACGCTAGTCGCAACGGGTCATACCGGACAAGCGGCGCCGCCGGAAACGCGGCTCCGGGCCGCCGCCCCGCACGACCCGGCTAGAATGCCGGGGTCGCCCGTTGCCGCCCGTCCCCCTTCGCGGTCGCGACCGCTTTCCCTGCGCAGATTCGATCGCACACTCGGCGCGAGTCACTGAATTCCCACTCTGGAGACAGTCCACCATGCCCGGAACCTACGTGATCGCCGGCGGCAGCCACGGGATCGGCCTCGAACTCGTGCGGATGCTCGCCCCCACCGCCGACCGGATCGACGTCTGGTCGCGGACCGCCGACGGCCTGCCATCGGCCGCCTGCATCCGCCACGTGCCGTGCGACTTCGCCATCCCCGACGGCCCGCTCCCTGAGCCGCCCGAGGAGATCCAGGCCGCCGTCTACTGCCCCGGCAGCATCACGCTGCGGTCCTTCCGCAGCCTGCAGCCCGCCGACTTCCGCCAGGATCTCGAGATCAATCTGGTCGGCGCCGTGCGGTTTCTGCAGGCCTTGCAGCCTTGGCTCAAGAGCCCCGAGGGGGGCACGGCCAGCGTGGTGCTCTTCAGCACCGTGGCGGTGGGCCAGGGCATGCCGATGCACGCGTCGGTGGCCGCCGCCAAGGCCGCGGTCGAGGGGCTCACGCGGGCGCTCGCCGCCGAGTGGGCGCCGAAGATCCGGGTCAACGCGATCGCCCCCGGCCTCGTCGACACGCCGCTCGCCGCCCGGCTGCTCTCTTCGCCCGAAAAGCGCGACGCGCTCGCCGCCCGGCATCCGCTCAAGCGGATCGGCACGCCCGCCGACATCGCCGCGTTCGCGCGATTCCTCGTCTCGGCGGAGAGCGACTGGGTGACGGGCCAGGTGTTCGGCGTCGACGGCGGCATGTCGACGCTGCGCTGCTGATCGAAAGGCCTCTCGCCGATCGTATGAAGGCGATGGTGGGCTTTCGCACCATCGCGGTTCACGACTACCAGCAGTTACAGATCGCCATCCTGAAAAGGGGCATCGAGGAACGGCTGGAAGACGTGAGAACGCTTGCCCATCTTTTGCTTGGCGCCGAGCGCTCA
>JBJTSM010000488.1:0-5832 GCA_046076685.1 Planctomycetia bacterium
GTGGAAGTTGAGCCCCACGCCGAACATGAGCAGGATCACGCCCACTTCGGCGAGCTGCTGGGCCAGCGCGCGGTCGGCCTCGAATCCCGGCGTGTGCGGGCCGACGGCGATGCCGGCGAGCAGGTAGCCGACGATCGGCGAGAGCTTCAGCTGCTGCGTGATGTAGCCGAGCACGAGCGCCGCGGTGAGGCCGCTGGTGAGCGTGAGGATGAGGTCGGCTTCATGCACGGCTGAGCTCGGAGCGGGGCGGGAGGGAACGCGGGTGGCGCGGAAGGTGGGCCGGCGGATTATGCGGGCGGGGGCCGATGGTGACCAGATCGCGTCGGTTTTCGGAGGGTGTCCGTCATGGGTCTGTCGCGTCCCGTGTGCGGGCGGCCGGCTGCGGCGGGCAGGCCCATACCATGCGGGTGCCGGGAGTCGCGGGCGGCTGCCGGGAGTTCCGCGGGCAGGCATGCGGCGGATGGGCACCGGGGCACGACGCCGGTTCGATGGCGAACAGGCGGAGACTCATGCTCAATCGCAGTGCCGTGGTGATCGGTCACGAGCCGGCGTTTTACGGCTGGCTCAAAACGTCCGGGGTCGCCGATGCGAAGATCGAGGAACACAGGCAGTCGGCCGACCGGACCGTCTATCTCATTCCGGCCTGCCAGTATCCGGAGGAGGTGGAGGAGGTGGTGGAGGATCTCTTCGAGGAGATCTTTCGCCGCGAGCTGAAGGCGTGGCAGCCGAGCGAGGCCGACTGGCCCGACACGGCCGACTTCGACCTGTTCACGCGGTGGTTCACGGTGGAGGGTTTTCCGCTGGTCGAAGATCTGGGCCGCGGTGCGATCGGGGAAGAGGCCTGACCGCGACGACGAAAAGCCGGTACACTCGCTCTCCTGCGGGCCCGTAGCTCAGCGGTGAGAGCAGGGGACTCATAATCCCTTGGTCGTGTGTTCGAATCACACCGGGCCTAGTTCCGCCGATGACGCACCGTTGATCGGTAGCGCCCACATTCGGATAATGCCTCAATGGTCTCCATGAACGCGATCGAAGACGTCGGCCGTCGTATCGGCATCCAGTTCAAGCCCGATCGGGTCATTCTTTTCGGGTCGCACGCCGAAGGACGAGCCACGACCGACTCCGATGTCGACCTGCTCGTCATCATGCCGACCGACCGCAACCCCGTCGACGAGTCCGTCGCGATCCGCCTGGCCGTCCGCCCTCCGTTTCCCGTGGACGTTCTGGTCCGCACCCCCGAAATGATCGAACGCAGGCTCGCCATCGGCGACCCGTTCATCGGCAATATTTTGCGACACGGAAAGCTGCTCTATGAAGCCGCTGACCGCTGAGTGGGTCGACAAGGCCGAAACCGACTTTGCCGTCATGGAACGGGAGGCCCGTGTTCGGAAGAATCCTGCTCCCGATGTTGTCTGCTTTCATGCGCAGCAGTGTGTCGAGAAGTACCTCAAGGCGAGGCTGTGTCACGCCGGTGAAGAAGCCGGCAGGCTGCACGATCTCGTCGCGCTGCTGGAGCGGGTGCTCGAGTTGGAGCCGCTGTGGGAGGCGTTTCGCGTCGATCTCGCGTATCTGTCCGACTTTGCCGTGGCGTATCGCTACCCGGGCGAGTCATCGACTCGAGAGCAGGCGCGAGACGCCGTGAAGAGATGCCGCCGATTTCGCCTCGTCGTTCGGCAGGCACTGGGCATGCCCTGACAACCAACATCGTGAGCAGGGGACTCATCATCCCTTGGTCGTGTGTTCGAATCACACCGGGCCTCGTTTGCTTGCGATCCGTGTTTTCCAGCACGGCTTGCTCCTCCGTTGGTGCGGCGTCGGCACCCCCGGAAGGGGCAACGTTCGCAAAACCGTTGGCAAACGGCCCCGAGAACCCCCGCTTGAAGGCGTCGAACGCCGCCCAGGCCGCCTTGGCCTTCGCTCGAGCGTCGGTGCCCACGTAGAACCGCGAGCATCTCGATCGACTCGTGCCGGGTCGTCGGCCGCTAATCCCGCGCCCGCTCCCGCTCTTTTGTGAACCTTTCGGGCTGGCGAGAAGTTCGCGGGTTACGCATGACTCGGCCGATGGACCCGGGGTATACTCCGGCCATGGCCTCCACAGCCCACCCACGCATCACCATCGAGCCTGGAAAGTGCGGCGGAAAGCCGTGCATCCGGGGTATGCGCATTCGCGTGTCCGACGTGCTCGAACTCCTCGCCAACGGGGCCTCCTTCGAGGAGATCCTGGCGGACTATCCCTGTCTCGAGCGGGACGACATCCTCGCCGCCATCGCCTACGCCGCCCAGCAGACGAACCACGTCGTCGTTGAGGTCGCATGAGGTTTCCTGAGCCCAGTTCTCCACCGACAAGCCGGCAAGTCGGCGGTAGTCACGCTCGTTGTTCGTGACGAGCGTCGCAGATTCGGCGAGCGCGTGACAGCCGATCCAGAGATCATTGGCCCCGATCGGCGTGCCTGCGGCGCTTAGCCGCGCCTTGACAAAGTGGATGTACGCCTGTATACTCGCCGAAAAATCATCGCATTCGGACCCTCACGCCATGCCCCACGACCTGCAAGCCGTTCTCAAACAAGCCTTCGGCCACACGGCGTTCCGACCCGGACAGGAGCAGGTGATCGAGTCGCTGCTGGCCGGCAGAAGTGCGCTCGCCCTCTTTCCCACGGGCGCCGGCAAATCGCTCTGCTATCAACTGCCTGGTCTGCTGATGGACGGGCTGACGGTGGTCATCTCACCATTGATCGCACTGATGAAGGATCAGGTCGAGGCGCTCGAGGCGCGGGGCCTCGCGGCGGCGCGGCTCGATTCCTCGCTCGCGCCGGCCGAGGCGGCGGCCGTCTATGACCGCATCCGCACCGGCAGGCTGAAACTGCTCTTCATCGCGCCGGAGCGGCTGATGAGCGAGCACTTCGTCGCACGGCTGTCGCGGGCCAAGGTGGCGATGCTGGCGGTGGACGAGGCCCACTGCATCTCGGAGTGGGGGCACAACTTTCGCCCTGAATATCTGCGGCTGGCGCATGTGGCCAAGGAACTCGGCATCAGCCCCGTTCTGGCCCTCACGGCCACGGCGACGCCCGCGGTCGCGGCCGACATTCGCCGGGCCTTCGGCATCGCCGAGGCCGACCATGTGCAGACGTCGTTTCGGCGGCCAAACCTTTCCTACCGGGTCACGCCCTGCGCCGACCGCGATCGCCTTGCCCTGCTCACGAGCCGGCTCGTGTCGCGGCAGGGGGAACGGCAGGGGCCGGCGATCGTCTACGTGACGCTGCAGAAAACGGCGGAGCAGGTGGCACATCACCTGCAGCGGAGCGGCCTCAACGCCCTCCCCTACCATGCCGGCCTGCCCGACGACGAACGGCATGCGGCACAAGACGCCTTCATGACCGGCCGCGTCGACACGATCGTCGCCACGATCGCCTTCGGCATGGGCATCGACAAGGCCGACATCCGCGGCGTCTACCACTACAACCTGCCGAAGACACTGGAAAACTACGCGCAGGAAACCGGCCGTGCGGGCCGCGACGGCCAGCCTTCCGTCTGCGAACTTCTGGCCTGCGCCGACGATCGGATCGCACTCGAAAATTTCACCTACGGCGACACGCCCACGCCGGAGGCGCTCCGGCAGCTCCTCGGCGAGATTTTTTCGCCGGGGGCTTCCCGGGCCTGCCGACAATCCGAGCACCGGGAGGGCGAGTTCGACCTCTCGCTCTACGATCTCGCACAGGCCACCGACATCCGCCCGCCGGTGATCGAAACGGTGCTCACCCATCTGGAGCTGAGCGGGGTCATCCGGCCACTGGGGTCGTTTTATGCCGGCTATCAGTTTCGGCTGCTCAAGCCCGAGTCGGCCGTCTTGGGCGAGCATACGCCCGAGCGGCAAGCCTTCCTGAAGAAGCTGTTGCACTGCGGCAAACGCGGCACGAAGTGGACCACGATCGATGCTGATCTCGTCGCGGCCGAGCTGGCCGAGCCGCGGGACCGCATCGTGAAGGCACTCGGCTGGCTCTCCGACGCTGGCAGCATCGAGCTCAAGCCCAGCGGCAGCCGACAGCGCTACCGGCTGACCGACGGCCTGAAGTCTGGCGGCCCGACCCAGCCCGACACGCCAGCCCAGCCCGATCTCGACGCGCTCACCCGCTCGATGCAGGAACTCTTCGCCGTGCGCGAGGCCCGCGATCTCGAGCGGCTGCAGGCAGTGCTCGACTTCGCGGCGGACCGTGGCTGCCTGACGCGGAGGCTGCTCGAGTATTTCGGCGAAAACGTCGGCTCTCACGAGAGCGACGGGCCGCTCGGCCGGTGTGGCACCTGCTCGAGCTGCGACGATCCTGGGCCTGCGTCTGCGACGTCATCCGCGACTGCCGCCCGCGGAATCCCCGGCTCCGCAACGCCGGACATCACCGCCGCGCAAGCCGGCGTCATCAAGGCCCTCGTGGCGGAGGGGAGGTCATCGCTCCGCACCCCCCGACAGCTGGCCCGATTTCTCTGCGGTCTTACGAGCCCCGCCACGAGCCGGGAGCGGCTGGGCCGGCACGCCGCCTTCGGCCTCTTGGCCAGCTTTCCCTTCGCCTGCGTGCTCGCCCACGCCGAAGCGCTTGTCGGCGGAGGTCGCCCCCTTCTGGAAGGTTGATCGCGATCCGCCCGTGGATCACGATCGAGGCATCCGGGTCTCCGACGTCCTCTCAACGCGGAAATCCGGCACGCGAGCCTCGTGCGGCGACGCGCTCCATGCGGTCCGCGACCGCGGCCAGGGCCGTGCTGGTTTCGAGTCGATCCGCCACTGTGCGGCACCGCGCGGCCATGGCGGCGTCGCCGAGGAAGCGGCCGAGGGTCGTGGCCAGCAGGGGCCCACGGAAGACGCGACGGGCGATCCCCGTCCCCACGCCAAGTCGCTCGAGCCGCGCGGCGTTGTCGAACTGATCGAAGCCCATCGGCATCACCACCTGCGGCACGCCCCCGGCGAGACCCTGCGAGAGCGTGCCGATGCCGCCATGATGAACCAGGGCCGCCGATCGCGGCACGAGCCAGCGGAAGGGAACGAAGTCGACGTGCCGCACCCCCTGGGGAAGGGCGGGAGGAATCTGCTCGGGAAAGCGGGTAAGGAGGAGCCCGCGGCGGCCCAGCCGGTGGCAGGCGTCGGCTGCGGCGGCGAAGAAGGCATGGCCGTAGACGTTGGCACTTCCGGGCGTGAAGAGGAGCGGCGGCGGCCCCTCCGCGATCCACCGCACCAGCTCCGGCGCCGGCGCGGTGGCCCCCTCCTCGCTGTAGAGCGGGAACCCGACGAACTCGATCTCCGGGGGCGGCTCGGGAAGGCGGGGCGCGAACCACTCCGGAAACATCCCCAGGGTCGCGTCGGGCGAGTGAATCCAGTCGCGAAACAGCCCCCGCACCGGCGGCAGGCCGAGCCCGGCGCGAAAGGGTCCGAGCCAGCGGCCGATGGCCATGTCGAGCACCGTGTCGCCCAGGCCCCACTGCAGGCGGCGGAACCACCGCGGCCCCCGGTGGACGAGCAGCCCGGGAATCCGCGGCGGGTCGTCGAGGCTCCGCACCAGCATCGGGGAGAGGTGCAGGGTGACCAGCGGCACGCCCAGCCGCTCCCGGGCCACACGGGCACCGAAGGCGAGGGTCGATGCGGCCACCACCGTCCGCCGCCCCGCGGCCCGGTCGGCAGAGCTGGTTTGCTCCACGATGCGGTAGACCGGCTCGAGCAGTGGCCGGCCCAGCTTCTCGAGGACGAGCCGGGCGCCGTGGAGCGGATGCCAGAGCCGCTCGTCGCGGATGTTCTCCGCAAAGTCCATGTCGGGGAGCGGGTCGACGAACGCGAGTCCCGCCCGCTCGACGACG
>JBJTSM010000489.1:0-3467 GCA_046076685.1 Planctomycetia bacterium
GGGGGAGACTATCGAAGTCGACCTGCTCGATGGGCGGCGGCCGCAGGCCCGGCTCGTGGTGGCGGGCACGGTGGCCGACATGGTCGGCACGTCGGCCTGGATCCATGCCGACACGCTCGTGTCGCTGCTCGCCGAGGGGCCGGCCGTGTCGGGCGTGCTGCTCGCGGTCGACGCCGCCCAGGCCGACGCGCTCGACCGCCGGCTGGCCGACAGCCCGAGCGTGGCGGGGTTCGTGTCGCGGTCGCTCCAGCTGGCGACCTTCCGCGACACGATCGCCCGCACGCTGCTCCGCATGCGGACGGTGAACACGCTCTTCGCGCTGGCGATCGCCTGCGGCGTGGTGGCGACGACCACGCGGCAGAGCGTGCTCGAGCGGTCTCGCGATCTGGCGAGCCTCCGCGTGCTCGGCTTCACGCGCCGCGAGGTGGCCGCCGTGCTGCTCGGCGAGCAGGCGCTGCTCACGCTCGCCGCCGTGCCGCCCGGGCTCCTGCTCGGGACGGGATTCGTCGTCGTGACGACCTGGGGATACGACACCGAGCTCTTTCGCGTGCCGGCCGTGGTGCATGCCCGCACCTACGCGATCGCGGCGGCCACGCTGCTCGGCTCGGCCCTCGCCGCGGCGGTCGTCGCGCGGCGGCTGCTCGACAGGCTCGATCTCGTGGGCGTCTTGAAGGCGAGGGACTGAAGATGGCCGCCCGACCGGCTCTTTCGCGGCTGCTTCCGCTGGCCGTGGCGGTCGCGGTGGCGGCCGCCATCGCCTGGGGGCTCGTGCCGTGGCCGGTGCCCGCCGAGGCCCGCCCCGTGCGACGCGGCCGGCTGGCGATCGAGATCCGCGACGACGGCGTCACGCGGATCAAGGATCGCCACCTGGTCGCCGCACCGCTCGCGGGCCGGATGAACCGCGTGGAGCTGGAGGCGGGCGACGCGGTGCGGGCGGGGGAGACGATTGTCGCCTCGATCGAGCCGACCGATCCTGCGCTCCTCGATCCGCGCGCCGAGGCCGAGGCCTTTGCCCGCGTGGAGACCGCGCGTGCCGTGCGGTCGTACACCGAGCACGTCATCGACCGTGCAAAGGTGAGTGTCGAATACACGGCGGCCGATCTCAAGCGCGCCCAGGAGCTGTATCCGACGAAGGCCATCACCCACGAGCAGCTCGACGCCGCCGAGCGGGCGTGGCGGGAGGCGGGTGAGGATCTCGACGAGGCCGAGCAGGAATACCGGGTGGCCGTGCACCTCGTGACGCTCGCGGAGGCGGCGTTCGTGCGGACGTCTTCGGCGGCGGGGGCCCGCGATCAGGCCGTGGAGCGGCGGCTCGACATCCGCTCCCCCGTGGACGGCAGGGTGCTGCGGGTGCTGCGGGAGGATTTTGGGCCGATCGACGTCGGCGCGGCGATCGTGGAGGTGGGCGATCCCGAGAACCTCGAGGCGGTGGTCGATCTCGTGTCGGAGGACGCGGTGCGGGTGAGGCCGCATGCGCGGTGCGAGCTGACGGCCTGGGGTGGCGACCGGCCGCTCACCGGCCACGTGCGCATGGTCGAGCCACGGGGCTTCACGAAGGTGTCGCCGCTCGGCGTCGAGGAGCAGCGGGTCAACGTGATCATCGCCATCGACGCGGTGCCGGAAGCACGGGCCGCGCTCGGCGACGACTACCGGGTCGAGGCCGCCATCACGATCGACGAGGTGCCCGACGCGGTGCTCGTGCCGCTGGCGGCGGTGTTTCGCGAGGGCGACGGGGAAGCGGTGTATGCCGTCGACGGCGGCCGGGCGCGGCTCGTGCCGGTGCGGCTCGGCCGGCGTGGCGACCGCGAGGCGGAGGTGCTCGAGGGCCTCACGGAAGGGCAGGTGGTGATCGTCTATCCCGCCGACACGATCGCCGACGGCGCCGCCGTGGCCCTCCAGGCGGCTACTCGTCGCTGAGCAGCAGGGCCCAGCCGCGCAGGCCGCCCGTGTGCTCAAGCGCGATCCGCACCGCGGCCAGCATCGGATAGGCGAGGATCAGGCCGAGGATGCCCCAGGCCCAGCCCCAGTAGGAGAGCCAGAGAAACAGCACGGTGGGATCGAGGTTGAGCTGCCTGCCCGACATCCGCAGTTCGAAAAAATCGATCCAGAAGATGCGGTTGAGCACGATCAGGGCCGCCAGCAGCGTGGCCATCACCGCCTGGTCGAGGTCGAGGTAGGCCAGCACGATGGGCGGCACGCAGGCGGCCATACTGCCGATGTAGGTGATGTAGTTGGAGGCGAAAAACAGAAACGCCCACAGCATCCAGTGGTCGAGGCCGAACAGATACATGAGCATGCCGGCCGACACCGCCATGCCCACGCCGGTCGCCGTCTTCACCACCATGAAGCGTTCCATCGATTCGGTGATGCCCTCCCCGATGGCCACCAGCCGTTCGCCCCGCTCGCCGGGAAACGCCCGCAGCACCCGGGCCTCGAGCTTGCGGCTGCCGACGAAGAGGAAGACGAGGTAGCAGAAGACGACCACGAAGAGCTCCGCGACGCGGAGGCCGTGTGAGAAGACGTAGTCGATCACGTCCTGGGACGTGATCCGGAAGAGCTCGGTGAGCGTCGCGCGGCCGGGGCGGGCCGCGGGCGGGGAGGCCGGCTGCCGATCGTCGTCCGGGGCGGGGGCCGTCGCCTCGGCCGCCGCGGCGGATGCGTGTGTCGCATCGGCCGCGGCGTTGGTCGCGCCGTCGGCGGCTCCCGCGGCGGGTTTCTCCGCGGGAACGGCGGCGGCCGCGAGCAGGTCGGCGGTCTGCTCCGGCAGGGGCTCGACCGCTGGCTGCTTGGCAACGCGGGAGGCGGGCGGGGCATGCTCGGGCGCGGCAGGGCGAGAGGCATTCCGTGATGCACCGGCATCCGCGGCCGCGTCGCCTGCCGGCGCGGCCGCCAGAGTCGCCCGCGTGTGGGCGGCGCAGCTGGGCCACCATTCCGACAGGTAGACCGCGATCCGTTCCTCGTAGCGGGGCCATGTCCGGCGGAACACGTCGGCCTCGCGGTAGACGAACTGCGCCGTGAGGATCGAGAAGATGAGGGTGAGGCCGATGAGCGTGGGATAGGCGGTCCAGGGCTGCATCCCGAGCCGGGCGAGCGATTTCGCGCCGAACTGCGTGGCATGAAAGAGGAACAGGGCCACGAGGAAGGGCTGCAGCACCGGGCCCATCACCGTGACCGCCGCGCCGAGAGCCAGCACGGCGAGCGTCACGGCCGCCGCGGTGGCCGCGGACCCGGCCGCCGCGGGACGCGCGGCGGTGGGAGCAGGGGCGGCTGGCTCGTGGTCCGGGGCGAACATGCGGACAGTGTACGACAAATCAGGCCCGGGCCATGCCCCGGCCTGCTCCGCCGCCGTGTCCGAAACGGCTCGAAATCGCCGCCGCAGCCCGCTGCACCGAGGCGGCGATGGCGGGGATGTCCTGCTTCGGAATGCGGAACGACGGGCCGGTGATCCAGACCGCACCGATCGGCCG
>JBJTSM010000490.1:0-13628 GCA_046076685.1 Planctomycetia bacterium
CCGTCTGGCCGCCGCTCGAGCGGCTCACCAAGGAGAGCGAGGCGGGCCGCAAGAAGATCCACGAATACACCCGGTACGCGACGGTCGTCATCTGCATGCTGCAGAGCTGGGCCTACGTCGCCTTCCTGTCGTCCCAGCAGGTCGGTGAGCAGTCGCTCGTCCAGTCGGGCTTTCTCGTGGACGGCCGGCTGCCGTTCGTGTGGCAGTTCGTCGCGGTGATGACGATGACGGCGGGCACGATCTTCCTGATGTGGCTGGGTGAGCAGATCGACGAATTCGGCATCGGCAACGGCATCAGCCTGCTCATCATGGCCGGCATCCTGGCGGCCATGCCCAGTGCGCTTGTGCAATTGGGCAGTGACACGAACTGGGAGCTCGGGGGCGGTGGCGGCAAGATGGGCGTGGAGACGCTGCTCGTGCTTGCGGCCTTGTTCGTCGGCGTGGTCGCGGGCGTGGTGTTCATGACGCAGGGGCAGCGGAGGATTCCCACGCAGAGCGCCAAGCACGTTCGCGGTCGCCGCGTCTACGGTGGCACGCGGCAGTACCTGCCGCTGCGGGTCAACCAGGCGGGCGTCATGCCGATCATCTTCGCCAGTTCGCTGCTGCTCTTTCCGCAGATGTTCTTCCAATACCTGCACAACGCGTTCCCGTCGAGTTCCGTCCTCGGCGCATTGCATGATTCATTCACGCGGGGCCAGTCGTTTCTCTACAACGTGCTGTACGTGGTGCTGATCTATTTCTTCTGCTACTTCTGGACGGCGATCACCTTCAACCCGAAGGAAATGGCGGACAATCTGAAGAATTTCGGGGCGTTCATCCCCGGCTACCGCCCGGGCAAGCGAACGGCCGACTATCTCGAGCGTGTGATGGAGCGGATCACGTACGTCGGCGCGGGCTTCCTGGCGCTGGTGGCGGTGATTCCCACGATCGTTGGCGGGGCGCTCGGAATTCCCGCCCAGATCGCGAGTTTTTACGGTGGCACCGGGCTCCTGATCGCCGTAAGCGTGGCCTTCGATCTCGTGCAAAAGATCGACAGTCATCTCGTGATGCGCAACTACACCGGTCTCCTGGAAAAATCCTGACCTCATGCAGCGGCAGTCGGGGGCGGAACGGCCAGCCTCACCTGCCGATCATGAGGATACGCCATGCGGATCATCCTCATCGGACCCCCCGGGGCGGGCAAGGGCACGCAGTGCCAGCGGCTGGTGGAACTGCTGAAGGTTCCGCACCTGTCCACGGGAGAGATGCTGCGGGCGGCTGTGCGGGCGGGCACACCCGAGGGGCGGCAGGCGGCGCACGCGATGGAGCAGGGGCAGTTGGTGCCCGACCCGCTCATCGTCGGCATGGTGACCAGGAGGCTCGAGGCGCGGGACTGCCGGGACGGCTGCCTGCTCGATGGGTTTCCCCGCACACTGCCGCAGGCTGAGACGCTCGACGACCTGCTCGAGCGCCGGGCGATGAGCGTCGACGGGGTGATCGAACTGGCCGTGCCTCGTGACGAACTGATCCGCCGGATGCTCGCGAGGAAACGGGCCGACGACGATCCCGCGATCTTTGCGCGTCGGATCGTCAGTTTCGAAGAGCAGACCGCGCCGCTGCTCGAATATTACGGGAGGCAGGGAAAACTCGCGAGCATCGACGGACTCGGTTCGGCCGACGAGATCTTCGAGCGCATCAAGGCCGCGGTGAAACGGTTCGAGAGGGCCGGCAGGAGCCGGTGATCGGCCGCGGTGAGTCCCAGGCCGGCGGGCTTTGGGCCTGGCGCGGTCGTGATGCGGCATCCGGCCGGTATACTTCAGGGAGATCATCTCCGGTCTCATTTTTGGATGTCTGAAAACGTGGTGAATCTTCGTTCCGCTCGTGAAATCGCCCTCATGCGCCGTGCGGGGCTCGTCGTCTGGGGAGCACATCAGGTCGCGGCCGCGCTGGTGAAGCCTGGCGTGACAACCGGTGAGATCGACAAGGCCGTCGACCAGTTCTTCGCCGAACACAAGGCGATCGCGCTGTTCAAGGGAGTGCCCGGGAAGGTGCCTTTTCCCGCGGCGTGCTGCATCTCGGTGAACGACGAGGTGGTGCATGGCATTCCGGGGTCGCGCGTTCTGCGGGCGGGGGATATCATCAGCATCGACACGGGCTGCAGTGTCGGAGGGTGGTGCGGTGATTCCGCGGTGACCCACCCGGTCGGCGCGGTTTCACCCGACGTGCAGCGGCTGCTCGACTGCACGTCGGGCGTGCTCGCGCTCGCGATCAAACTGATGGCCAGCCGGAATCGCTGGAGCGACGTCGCCCAGGAAATGGCTGCGTTCGTCCGGGACCACGGGTTTTCCGTAGTCGAGAACTTCGTCGGCCATGGCATCGGCCGAAAGATGCACGAGGACCCCCAGGTCCCGAATTTCTGCTCGCCGGCCTTCCGGAAGAGCCACGATTTCGAGCTCGAACCCGGCCTTGTCATCGCCGTGGAGCCGATGGTCAACATGGGCAGCAAAAAAGTGCGGGTGTTGGCGGACCACTGGACCCAGTCCACGGTCGATGGACGGCCCAGTGCCCACTTTGAGCACACCGTGGCGATCACCGAAAACGGGCCGCTGGTACTCACCGCCCCCCCAGCGGCCGGTGAAACGGTCGGGGCCGCGGCCTGACCCGGCGGAAAAGATGCCGGAAAAACCCCCGACCGGGCTTTTTTCCGCCGTAGCACGTGCCCCCCTTGTGAACGCAGGGCCGTCGAATCTATATTCTAGGGCTCCCCTAACATCCCATTTCTGTCGAAGGCGTGGTTGACCGTTGCCACGGACTTGTCCATGAAGGTTCGCGCCAGCGTCCGTCGCATGTGTGATAAGTGCAAGATCGTCCGTCGTCGTGGCGTGGTGGTCGTCGTCTGCGAGGATCCCCGCCACAAACAGCGGCAGGGATGATGGCAGCGATGGTGATGCTTGGGACCGGTGCCTTGAAGGCTGGCGTCGGGGTTCCGCGTCGGACCGACGCGACGGTCGGTGTGGCGGCCGTCCTCGGGCCGCGGCCGGCGGCGGTCCAGTGGAACCGGTGTTAGAGCCTGAAGTGCATTCCGCATTGCGGTTGGTTTCGAGTTTCTCGTTCGTCCGATTCAACGTACTGGATTCCTGACATGCCCCGTCTGCTTGGCGTCGATATCCCTTCGGAAAAGAAGACGATTTACTCGCTCCAGTATCTATACGGGGTGGGGCCGCGGGTCGCCCGCGAGCTGTGCCATAAGGCCGGCGTCAATCCGCTGGGCATTGCTCGCGATCTGCACGAGGACGAGTTGGCCCGCATGGCCTCCCTGCTCGACAAGGATTACGTCGTCGAGGGGCAGTTGCGGCGTCAGGTCGCCCAGAATATTTCCCGGCTCAAGGACATCGCCAGCTATCGAGGCCTGCGGCACCGTCGCGGTCTGCCGGTTCGCGGTCAGCGGACTCGCACCAACGCCCGGACCCGCAAGGGTCCCAAGAAGACCGTGGCCGGCAAGAAGGGCGTCAAGGACCTCAAGTAACAGACCGCTTTTTTGTCCGCTGTGGGCTGTGGCCTGCGGCGCAAAAAACTCTTTCGCATCGTTTCGGACACGTTTCAGCATCCTCCCTCCACTATTCAGCACCATCCATGTCCAAGGTCGCCAAAGCCAAGAAGAAGAGTGTTTCGGCTGGAATTGCGTACATCAACGCCAGCTTCAACAACACGACGGTCACCATCACCGATCCCCGCGGCGATACGCTCTGCTGGGCGAGTGGCGGCACCTGCGGCTTCAAGGGCAGTCGGAAGGGCACGCCTTTCGCGGGCCAGTGCGCCGCCCAGCAGGCGGCTGAGAAGGCCGCAAAGTTCGGCGTCAAGGACCTCGAGGTGCGCGTGTGCGGGCCGGGCAGCGGTCGCGAGAGTGCGATCACCGCGTTGACGGCAGCCGGCATGAACGTCAAAAGCATCGAGGACATCACCCCGCTGCCCCACAACGGCTGCCGCCCGCCGAAGAAGCGGCGGGTCTGAGGTTCGCGGTGGCTTGTCGGCCCATCGCGGCCCGGTCTTCGGCAGATTGGTAACGCGTCGGTCATTCTCGTCGGTCTGTCTTTCGAAACACTCGAGCACAATTCGGCACGCCTCCGGGCTTCGGGGGCAATCATCCAGGAAACGAGCGAAGCGATTCATGGGACGCATCACTGGTCCGGTCTGCAGGCTCTGCCGTCGCGACGGCCTCAAGCTCTTTTTGAAGGGCAGCCGCTGCGACACCCCCAAGTGCGCCTTCGAGCGCCGTGCCACTCCGCCGGGCATGGTGCAGAAGCGGCGGTCGAAGCCGACCGAATATGGTGTTCACCTGCGGGAAAAGCAGAAGGTGAAGCACTACTACGGGGTGCTCGAGCGGCAGTTCCGGACCTACTTCGCCCGTGCCGAACGCGGGAAGGGCAATACGGGCGAAACGCTGATGTCGCTCCTGGAGCGGCGGCTCGACAACGTGGTGCATCGCCTCGGTTTCTCCCCGTCGCGATCCGGTGCCCGGCAGTTGGTGTTGCATGGGCACATCACGGTGAACGGTCGGCGGGTCGACGTGCCCAGCTATCTTGTGAAGGCTGGTGACCTGATTCGCGTGAAAAATCGCAAGGGGAGCCTGCAACTCGTTCATGCGTCGCTCGCCGAATTCCGCAGGGAGGTGCCCGATTTCCTCTCGCGAAGCGAGGGAGGCGTGCCCGAGGGTCGCGTCGACCGGCTGCCGGTGTCCGACGACGTGTCGATCCCGGTGCAGGCGAACCTGATCATCGAATTGTGCTCCAAGTAATATTGCTCCACGTATGAGTGCTCTGGGCAACAGTGCTCTGGGCAGAAGTATTTCTTCAGTCGTGCCAAGAAGGAGTTCCGCATGCATATTCGTTGGCGAGGCCTCGAGCTGCCCGGCTCGGTTGTGCCCGATCAAAAAACGCTTACGGGAACCTACGGCAAGTTCGTGGCCGAGCCCTTCGAACGCGGCTTCGGCACGACCGTCGGCAATAGCCTGCGGCGGGTGTTGCTTTCGAGCCTCGAGGGCAGCGCGGTCACCCAGATCAAGCTGGCAGGCGCCCTGCACGAGTTCACCACCATCAAGGGCGTGCTCGAGGATGTCACCGACATCGTCCTGGCGGTGAAGAGCCTCGTGGTGAAGAACCACAGCGAATCCACCCGAGTTGTCCGGGTGGAGCGGAACACGAAGGGGCCGATCACCGGCGCCGATGTCATCACCGACGACGCCGTCGAGGTGGTGAACAAGGATCTCGTGCTCTGCACGCTCACGGACGACGTGCCGTTCGAGCTGGAGATGGTCGTCGAGAATGGCCGTGGCTACGTGCCCTCGAGCGAGCACAGCCAGGTGTCGCAGGAGATCGGCATCATCCCGGTCGATGCGGTGTTCAGCCCGGTCACCCGCGTGAAGGACGAGGTCGAGGAGACCCGGGTCGGCCAGAAGACCAACTACGACCGGTTGACCATGGAAATCTGGACCAACGGCACCGTCACGCCGGAGATGGCGCTCGTCGAGGCGGCCAAGATCCTGCGGAAGCATCTCAATCCGTTCGTCGGCTACACGAAGCCCGGTGCCGCCATCAGCCTGGCGGCGCCCGGGGGTGTGCTGTCGATCGAGGCTCCGCTCGAGAGCCGCTTAGGGATGCTCGTCACCGATTTGCGGCTGTCGCTGCGGGCCAACAATTGCCTCGAAGAGGCCGGGATCGCCACGCTCCGTGAGCTGGTTTCTCGCACCCGCGAGGACCTGCTCGAACTGCGGAATTTCGGCGACACCACGATGGAGGAGATCGAGGGCAAGCTCCGTGAGCATGGCCTTCACATCGGCATGCCCATTCCGGCGGCGGCCGAGGCCTGAGTCCCATCCGCTTCAGTTTCTGCCCGACCAGCTTTTTGAACCCACCAGAGAACGTCGAGGATCATATCCATGCGTCACCGTCGCAAAGGCCGCGTGCTTGGCCGTAGTCCCTCCCATCAGCGAGCCCTGCTCAGGAATCTCGCTTCGGCGCTGATGCTGACCGAACGGGAGACCGAGTCGGGCGAGGTGGGGGCACCGAAGGTGGCGGGCCGGATCGTCACCACCGTGGCGAAGGCCAAGGAGGTGAGGCCTCTCGTCGAGCGATGCATCACGATCGCCAAGCGGGGGCTCGTGTCGCTGGATCAGGCGCGTGAGTTCGGCACGACCGCGGCGCGGGACTCGGCCGAATGGAAGCAGTGGCGGACGAGCAGCCGTTGGGCGCAGTGGGCCAAAGCCGTCTCGCCGGCCGTCGCCGCCCGTCGGCGGGTCGTGCAACTGCTCGGCGACAAGAAGGCCGCCCGGATCGTGTTCGAGAAGATCGCCCCCCGGTACGTCGACCGACCGGGCGGCTACACGAGGATCCTCAAGCTCGCGACGCCCCGCCTCGGTGACGCCGGCCCGCGTGCCGTGCTGGAGTTCGTGGGTGCCGAGGTGGCCGCCGGCCGTGCCAAGGCTCCCCGGGTGGAGGCCGCCCGGCCCGCCCGCACCTGAGCGACCGGCAGTCGCAGAGTCGGGAAACCGGCGGCTCGCCCCATTTTGAACGCCGGAACCGGGAATAGGCCGGCGGGGGGGCTGCGAATATACTGGCAATGGACGCTCGAGCCGCTGGCGAAGCGGCTTTGTCCCGAGGTTCGTTCGGCCGGTTTCCGCTCATTCCCTGCGAGGTTTTGGTCATGGTTGCGGCCAGGGAACGTTCGCGATCGAGTCGGTGCCCCTCGGTGGTCATGCTGAGGGGCGTCGTGTGGGGGTGTTCGGTGCTCCTCGCAGCCGGCCGGCCCGCCGCCGCCGCCGAGAACGAGCACTTCGGCATTCCGCAGGTGAAGTTCATCAACGAACAGATCGCTGCAGGCTGGACGGACGCCGAACTCAAGCCCTCGGATCCGGCCACGGACGGGGAGTGGTGCCGCCGGGTGTTTCTGGACGTGATCGGCCGGATTCCCGCCCTCGACGAACTGCAGAAATTCGTCGCCGATTCGTCGCCGACGAAGCGGCCCGAGCTCGTCGATCGTCTGCTGGGTGAGGCATACGTCGACGACTACGCCCGCAACTGGACCGATGTCTGGACAACCGTGCTCATCGGCCGCGACGTCGAGAACGATATGTGAGCCGGCCGGGCATGCGGCAGTATCTCCGGCGGGCCTTCTCGAAGAACATCCCCTACGACCGCTTCATGGAGGAGCTCGTCACCGCCACGGGGGCGAATGCCAACCGCAAGGACGTGGAGGGGTTCAACGGCGCCGCGAACTTCCTCAGCGGCAAGATGGAGGAGAACGGCGTCCAGGCGACCGCCAAGACGGCCCAGATCTTCCTCGGCCTGCAGGTGCAATGCACGCAGTGCCACAATCACCCGTTCAACAAGGGCAAG
Organism: Planctomycetia bacterium; assembly: GCA_046076685.1. Lineage (GTDB taxonomy): Bacteria > Planctomycetota > Planctomycetia > Pirellulales > UBA1268 > CAMCQY01. Next base: position 7,371 of record JBJTSM010000490.1, read on the forward strand.
CAAAACCAGTTCTGGGAGTTCAACGCCTTCTTCCGCCAGGTGCGGTCGCTGCGGCGGTTCGGCGGGACCCGCGACGTGCAGTGGATCGAGCTGGTGGACGAGGACTTCCCGGGCGAAGGGGGCAATGCCGATGAGGCAGAACTCTATTACGAACTGCGGAACGGGCTGATGAAGGTCGCCTTTCCGGTGTTCGTGGACGGCACCGAGATCGCGCGGACGGGCTACGTGCCGCGGACGCTCGAGGACGGCTCGACGATCGGCGCCAATCGGCGGCAGGAACTGGCGAACCTGCTCAAGGCCAGCCCGCTCATGCCCAAGGCGATCGTCAACCGCATGTGGGGGCACTTTCTCGGCTACGGGTTCACCAAGCCGGTGGACGACCTCGGCGAGCACAATCCGCCGTCGCACCCGGAATTGCTCGACGGGCTGGCGGAACGGTTCCGCGAACAGAGCTTCGACCTCAAGGAGCTGATCCGCTGGATCGTGCTCTCCCGTCCCTATGCCCTGTCGAGCAAGTCAGCAAAGGGCAACCAGCGTGACGATCCCTCCCTCGGCGAGAAGCCGAAGTTCACCCATTTCTACCTGAGGCAGATGCGGGCCGAGGACCTGTATGAATCGCTGCTGACCGCGACCGAGGCCGATCAGGCCCGGGGCGGCGAGGAGGCCGCGAAGAAGAAGGACCAGTGGCTCTCGCAGTTCATCATCGCGTTCGGCACCGACGAGGGGGACGACGCCACCACGTTCAACGGGTCGATTCCGCAGGTGTTGATGATGTTCAACGGCGATCTCATGAAGCAGGCGACGACCACCGGCAAGGGCGGTTTCCTCGACCGGATCGCGACCGGCAGCACGAAGAACGCGGCGAAGATCACGACCCTCTACCAGGCGGCCCTGGCGCGGAACCCATCCACCAAGGAGGTGGCGGCCGCCAACGAGATGCTCACGGCCCGCAAGGGCGACGCCATCGGCGCCCTCCAGGACATCTGGTGGGCGATCCTCAACTCCAACGAATTCATCATCAACCACTGAAAGAAATCACAGCCAGCGGGCCCGCTGCCTCAGCCAACCAAAGGACGAGGCGAAGGGGTCGGCGAAAGCTCGAGGAGCATTGGGCGTATCCTCGCCCACGCGACGAGACTTTTGCCGCCCCGCAGCCGGTGCCATTTCATCGGGTTCGCCCATCAAGCCACCATCGCTCACCCCCGAAGCCCAGCAGAGTCCCATTCCAGGAGCCAGCCCATGTCCAGCCCATTCGATCTCCCCGCCGGCATGAACCGCCGCCACTTCATGAGCCACCTGGCCGGCGCGGCGGCGATGGCCGCCCCGGCCACGGCCTTCACGAATTCGCTGCTGGCCAACGCCACCGACCTGAAGAAGCGGCACAAGGCCGCCATCCTGCTCTGGATGGGCGGCGGCCCCAGCACGATGGACATCTGGGACCTGAAGCCGGGCGCCCCGACGGGCGGGCAGTTCAAGCAGATCTCGACGAGCGCCGACGGCGTCGCCATCTGCGAACACATGCCGCTGATGGCCCGGCAGATGCACCACATGTCGATCGTGCGGTCGATGAGCACCCGCGAGGCGGACCACATGCGCGGCCGCTACTATCTGCATACCGGCTACGTCCCGAACCCGAACGTCGAGCATCCCGGGTACGGTTCCGTGATCGCCCACGAACTGGCCGATCAGGTGCCCGACCTGGAGATCCCGCCGTTCGTGAGTGTCGGCAGCGGCAGCGTCGGGCCCGGTTTCCTCGGCATGACATGGGCGCCGTTCGTGGTGGATTCCAACGGCAACGTCCGCAATCTGGACATGGGCATCGACCCGGCCCGGCTGTCCCAGCGGCTGGAGATGCTCGCGACGATCGAGAACAGGTTCATCGGCGAGAAGCGGGGCGGTTCGGCCGAGGACCACAAGAAGGTGCTCGAAAAGACCGTCAAGCTGATGACGAGCAAGCAGATGGAGGCCTTCAAGGTGGCGAAGGAGCCCAAGGAGGTGCAGGAAAAATACGGCACCACCGGCTTCGGCCGGGGCTGCCTGCTGGCCCGGCGGCTCGTCGAGTCGGGCGTCTCCTTCGTGGAGGTCGATCTCGGCGGCTGGGACATGCACGCCGACATCTTCACGACGCTCGCCGACCGGAAGCTTCCGGAGCTCGACAAGGCGATGAGCGCGCTGGTGAGCGACCTGGCCGACCGCGGCATGCTCGACGACACGGCCATCATCTGGATGGGTGAGTTCAGCCGCACGCCCAACATCAACGGGGACGGCGGCCGCGACCACTGGGCGCGGAGCTGGAGCGTGGTGGTGGGCGGGGGTGGCTTCAAGCGGGGCGTGGTCGTGGGTGAGACCAGCTCCGACGGCAAGGAAGTGGTCACCGAGCCCTACTCGTCGCAGGACGTGATGGCCAGTGTGCTCAAGTCGCTCGGCATCTCCCTGGAAACCACCTTCACGGCCAAGAACGGCCGGCCCATGAAGATCGCCAACTCGGGCAAGGTGATCAAAGAGCTGTTCAGCTGAGCGGTCGGTCGGGCGGGCGGGGGGACCCGCGGCTTCGCGATGCTCTCTCTCTGGTCCCGCCGGAGCCGGTCTGGCGTGGCGGTGTGATTGCCATGGCCCCACGCCCCGCGAACGCTACACTTTTCTCCTGGGAGCCGGACGCCGGGTGCCGCTCTCCACGCAGCACGCTCAAGAGGGCCGTCGATGGCAGCCGCAGATCTCGACGTCGAACATTGGAGCACGGCCGACGCGGCCGATCTCTACGAGGTGGCCCGCTGGGGGAACGGCTATTTCTCGGTCGGCCCCAACGGCCACCTGCTGGTGCATCCTGACAAGAACCCGACCAAGAGCATCGACCTCAAGCAGCTCGTCGACCGTCTGCAGATCCGCGGGATCGACCTGCCGATTTTGCTACGGTTCGCCGAGATCCTCGAACACCGCCTCGGGGAGATCCACGGGGTGTTCGCCTCGGCGATGAAGGAGAGCGGCTACCGCGGCGAGTATTGCTGCGTCTATCCGGTCAAGGTCAATCAGCAGCGGCAGGTGGTGGAGGAGGTGCTGAAGTTCGGCCAGCCGTACCGCTTCGGGCTCGAGGCGGGCAGCAAGCCCGAGCTTCTCGCGGTGATCGCTCTGGCCGACAACGACACCCCCATCATCTGCAACGGCTTCAAGGACGCCGAGTTCATCGAGACGGCGATGCTCGCGCAGAAGATCGGCCGGCACATCATCCCGGTCGTGGAGCGGTTTTCCGAGCTGCACCTCGTGCTCGAGTACGCCGAGAAGCTCGGCGTGCGGCCGCGGATCGGCATGCGGGTGAAGCTCGCCACGCGGGGCAGCGGCCGCTGGCAGGCTTCGGGCGGCTTCCGCAGCAAGTTCGGCCTGACGGCCAGCGAACTGGTGAAGGGGCTCGAACTGCTCGCCTCCAAGGGGATGGAAGACTGCCTGCAGCTGCTCCATTTCCACCAGGGCAGCCAGATCACGAACATCCGCCACATCAAGGCCGCCCTCAACGAGGCCTCCCGGATCTACACGGAACTCGTCAAGCGGGGGGCGGGTCTCAAGTATCTCGACGTGGGCGGCGGGCTGGGGGTCGATTACGACGGTTCGCAGACGAACTTCGAGTCGAGCGTGAACTACAGCCTTCAGGAATACGCCAACGACGTGGTCTACCACGTGCAAAACGCCTGCGACGAGGCCGGCGTGCCCCACCCCACGATCGTGTCGGAGAGTGGGCGGGCCGTGGTCGCCTACCACAGCATGCTGATCTTCGGCGTGTTGGGCATCTCGGAGCAGGGGGGCACCGGGGAACTGGTCGAGCCGTCGGCCGACGCCGAGCAGCCGCTGCACGATCTGCTGGAGACCTTCCAGAACATCAACGTCCGCAACCTGCTGGAGAGCTACCACGACGCCCAGCAGTCGCTCGACACCGCGATGAATCTCTTCGCCAGCGGCTACCTTCCGCTCGACCAGCGTTCGGCCGTCGAGAACCTCTACTGGTCGATCTGCCGCAAGATCGCCAAGATGTCGAAGCAGCTGGAATTCATGCCGGAGGAACTGGAGGGGCTGGAGGCCACGCTCTCCGACACCTACTTCTGCAACTTTTCCCTCTTCCAGTCGATGCCCGACAGCTGGGCGATCAAACAGCTGTTTCCGGTGATGCCGATCCACCGGCTCAACGAACGGCCGACCCACAACGCCGTGCTCGGCGACGTCACCTGCGACTCCGACGGCAAGATCGACCAGTTCATCGACCGCCGCGACGTGAAGCGGACGCTGCCGCTGCACGCGTGGCAGAACGAGCCCTACTACCTCGGGGCGTTTCTGATCGGCGCCTACCAGGAGATCCTCGGCGATCTGCACAACCTGTTCGGTGACACGAACGCCGTGCACGTCAGCACCGATGATCGGGGGGAGGTCGTCGTCGACGCCGTCATCAAGGGGGATACCGTCCGCGAGGTGCTCGACTACGTCGAGTTCGACCCCGACCAACTGGTGCAGCGGCTCCGCGCCTCGATCGAGCAGGCGGTTCGCGACGGGCGGATCTGCGACGGCCAGGCGGGCCGCTTCCTGAAGTTCTACGAGGAGGGGCTCGGCGGCTACACCTATCTCGAGGAGCCGGGGTGAACGTCGGCCAGGCTGCCGGCCGGCCGCGCGAGTCACCGAGTCATCCGAATGCACCTGATCCGTGTCGGCGGCACCGCCCTGAACCAGACGCCCCTCGATTGGGATGGCAACCGTGACCGCATCCTCGCGGCGATCGCCGCGGCCCGCGAGAGCGGCGTCGCGGTGCTCTGCCTGCCGGAGCTCTGCATCAGCGGCTACGGCTGCGAAGACGCCTTCCAGTCGCCCGGCGTGCAGCGGATGGCGTGGCGGGTGCTCGAGGAGATCGAGCCGCACTCGGCCGGGCTCGTGGTGGCGGTCGGTCTGCCCGTGCGGTTCGAGACCGCGGTGTACGACGCGGTCGCCGTGCTCGCCGACGGCAGGCTGGCGGGAATCGTCTGCAAGCAGCATCTCGCCGGGGAGGGCATCCACTACGAGCCGCGGTGGTTTCGCCCCTGGCCGAAGGGCCGTCGGGCGCAGCTGCACGTGGAGGGCCGCAGCGTTCCGATCGGCGACCTGCGATTCGACTGCGGCGGCATCCGGATCGGGTTCGAGATCTGCGAGGACGCCTGGGCGGCCGATCGGCCCGGCGCCGGGCTGGCGGCGCGGGGCGTGGACCTGATCCTGAACCCGTCGGCGAGCCATTTCGCGTTCGGCAAGGACGAGATCCGCCGCCGGTTCGTGCTCGAGGGCTCGCGGGCCTTCGGGGCGACCTACGTGTATGCCAACCTGCTCGGCAACGAGGCGGGGCGGGCGATCTATGATGGCGGCGTGATCATCGCCACCGGCGGCCGGATCGCCGCCGCGGGACGGCGGTTTGCCTTCACCGACCGGGCCGGCACGACGGCGGTCGTGGACGTGGATGCCACGCGGCTCGCGCAGACGCGGCTGTCGTTCGATCCGGCCGGGGCCGCCGGCAACGGCGAGGGTGACGGGGAATGTGTGCCCGTCGCCTTCGGCCCGCCCGGCCTCGCGCCCCGGCGGGAGCCGGCCGCGGGCGATGCCCGCGACGCCTGGGAGACCGGCCCCCACGTGAAGGAGGAGGAGTTCGCGCGGGCCGTGGCGCTCGGGCTCTTCGACTACCTGCGCAAGAGCCGTTCCCGCGGCTTCGTCGTCTCGGCCAGCGGCGGCGCCGACTCATCCGCCGTGGCCTGCCTCGTCGCATTGGCCCTGCGGTTTGCCGCCCGCGAACTGCCGGTGGCGACGGTGGCCACCCGGCTCGGCGTGGCCCTGCCGCCCGACGCCGGTATGGCCGCAGACGACTCCGCCCTGCGCCGGCTGATCCATGCGGTGCTGATCTGCGTCTACCAGTCGACGGCGCATTCCGGTGCCGTGACCCGCGGGGCCGCGCAGGGGCTCGCGGAAAGCCTCGGGGCGGAGTTCCACGAGTTCGACGTGGAGGCCATCGTGCAGGGCTACCGGGGACTCGTGACGCGGGCCATCGGCCGTCCGCTCGACTGGCGGACCGACGACGTGGCCCTGCAGAACATCCAGGCGCGGGCCCGGGCTCCGGGCGTGTGGATGCTCGCCAACATCCGCGGCGCCTTGCTCGTCTCCACGAGCAATCGCGCCGAGGCGGCCGTCGGCTACGCGACGATGGACGGCGACACGTCCGGTGGCATCGCCCCGATCGCCGGCATCGACAAGGCCTACCTGCGGCGG
>JBJTSM010000491.1:0-5673 GCA_046076685.1 Planctomycetia bacterium
AAGCGGTATGACGTCGCGTTTCTGCTCGGCCGGTCGAGCCCGTCGGACGATCTCGAAACGCCGGTCGAAGCGGAGGCGGCTCCCGTCCGCCCGTCGGCCGCGGAAATCGAGGCCGCCGCTGCCGCCTTTCGCGGCGACATCCTCCAGCGGCCCTGCGACTATTCCGCGGTGCACGTGGACGGCAAGCGGGCCTACAGGCTCGCCCGCAAGGGCCGCCCGGTCGTGCTCGAACCCAAACCCGTGCGGATCGAGCGGTTCGTGATCACGGGCTACGAGTGGCCGCGGCTGACGGCCGAGATCGAGTGCTCGTCGGGCACGTTCATACGGGCGATCGGCCGCGACCTGGCCGAGAGCCTCGGCACGAGGGCGGTGATGGAGTCGCTCGTGCGAACGGCGGTCGGCCCATTTTCGCGTGGCGCGAGCCTCGCCCTCGACGCGGTCACGCCCGACACGGCGCGGGCGGCGCTCCTGCCCGCCGCGGCCGCCGTCGCCCATCTCCACAGCGTCGTGCTCGGAGACGACGCGCTGGCGAACGCCGTTCGCGGCGGCCTCATGCAACTGCCCGAGACACCCGGCCCGGCCGTCGCCGCCCTCGACGCCTCGGGCCAGCTTGTCGGCATCCTCAAGCGGCTCGATTCCGGGAGCTATCGGCTGCGGCCGAATTTTCTGGGCGAGGGTTGATGACGTGGCTCACGGGCTCCGTGGTGGATCCCGCCGGAGCGGTGGATGCCCCGTCGCTCCGGCGAGCGATATGCCCGAGGCTCCTCCGCATCCGTCGAATCCGGCTGCCGTCTCGAGCGGGCACGAGCCGCTATCATGCCGGGATGTCCCGCCACACCGTCGCCTCCGTCGCCAAGTGTCTCGACCATGCCGTGCTCAAGCCCACGGCGACCGACCGCGATCTCGCGGAGGCGGCCGCCATGTGCCGGGCGCGGGGCGTCGGCTGCCTCTGCGTGCGATCGGTCGACGTCGGCGCCGCGGCGGAGTTGCTTGCCGGCAGCGACGTCGTGGTCGCCAGCGTGATCGGCTTTCCGCACGGCGGCCAACTTCCGGCGGTCAAGGCGGCCGAGGCCCGGCTTGCGATCGAGCACGGGGCCCGTGAACTCGACATGGTGATGCAGGTCGGGGCGTTCCTCTCGGGCCGCCACGACGAGGTTCGTGACGACATCGCGGCTGTCGTCGCCGTTGCGAGGCCGCGAGGAGTGCTCGTCAAGGTGATCCTCGAGACCTGCTACCTGTCGCTCGATCAGGTGACGCGAGCCTGCCGGCTTGCCGAGGACGCGGCAGCCGACATGGTGAAGACGTCGACCGGCTTCGGCAGCGACGGTGCGACGCCCGAGGCGGTGCGGGCGATGCTCGCCGCGGTGGGCGGCCGCCTCGGCGTGAAGGCATCTGGCGGGATCCGTTCGTGGGAGGCCTGCGTGCGTTACCTCGACATGGGTTGCACGCGGATCGGCGTCGGCGCCGCCGGGCAGATCCTCGACGACGCCCCGTGATCGGCCGTGCATGCAGCCGACGGAAATGCGGCCCGGTTGCCGCTGCCGAGCTTGATGGCCCAGACTATAATGGCCGACATGAAACGCTTCGGTGTCACGAGAATCGTCGCGGCTCTGGCCTCGTTGGCGGCTGCCTGCGTCGTCGCCTGCCAGTCCGGCGTCGCAGCTGAGTCGCGGCAGCGGATCTCGTTCAACCGTGACATTCGGCCGATCCTGTCCGACAACTGCTTCGCCTGCCACGGGCCCGACAGCGGCAATCGGCAGGCGGGACTGCGGCTCGACGTGGCCGAGCAGGCCACGGCCGAACTCGAGAGCGGCGCCCGGGCGATCGTGCCCGAGCATCCCGACGCGAGTGAACTCATCGCCCGGGTCGTCTCGGATGATCCCGATTCCGTCATGCCGCCGCCCCACGCCAAGATCGGTCGGCTCACCGCGGAGCAGGTGGATCTGCTTCGGCGATGGATCGCCCAGGGGGCCGCGTACGAGCCGCACTGGGCCTTCGTGCCGGTGGCCAGGCCGGATCTTCCCGACGTCGAGATTCGCGAGACGGCCGGTCCGGCCGACCTGCCGGCATCGCCCCACCCGATCGACCGGATCGTCCGCGGGAAACTGGCGAAGCGTGGCATCGTGCCGCAGCCCGAGGTCGACAGGGCCACGCTCGTCCGCCGGGCCACCTTCGACATCACCGGCCTGCCTCCGACGCCGCAGGAGGTCGCGGCCTTCGTCGCCGATCCGTCGTCCGACGCGTATGAAAAACTCCTGGACCGGCTGCTGGCGAGCCCGCGGTATGGCGAGCGGATGGCGGCCGACTGGATGGACGTCTCCCGCTATTCCGACAGCTACGGCTTCCAGGTCGATCGCGAGCGGGCGATGTGGCCGTGGCGCGACTGGGTGATCTCGGCCTTCAACAAGAACCTGACCTGGGACCAGTTCACGACCTGGCAGCTGGCCGGCGATCTCTTGCCGCACGCCACCGACGAGCAGGTGCTCGCCACGGCGTTCAACCGGCTGCACCAGCAGGAATGTGAAGGCGGGTCGGTCGAGGAGGAATACCGGGTCAACTCGGTGAACGACCGCGTCACCACCTTCGGTACGGCGTTCCTCGGGCTCACGCTCGAATGCTGCCGCTGCCACGACCACAAGTTCGATCCGCTCTCGCAGAAAGAGTTCTACCAGTTCTTCGCCTTCTTCGACGACGTCGACGAGGCGGGCCTCTATTCCTTCTATACCTCCGCGGTGCCCACTCCCAAGCTCCGCGTCGTCGACGAGAAGGCGGCGACGGCGCTGGCGAAGGCGGCGGAGGCGGTGGCGGAGGCGGCCGCCGATCTCGAGCGGTGCGAGGGGGAAACGCGGGCACGCGTGGCCGACTGGATCGTGGGCAAGGTCAAGCCGCCCGCCTGCCTGGCAGCCGGTGAGGCACCGACCATTTCCGGCGAACTCGTTCGCTATGCGTTCGACGAACGTGATGCCAACGGCACCTTCGCGAGCCTGTTGGCCGCCGACAAGCCCGCCACGTCGCCGCCTGAAAACACGCTCGTCGAGGGGCATTCAGGCAACGCGGTCAAGCTGACCGGCGACCACCCGGTGCAGACGCCGGTGGGCAACTTCGTTCGCAGCCATCCTTTCACCGTGTCGCTCTGGCTGAAGGCTCCGAGCCGCTACGGACGGGCGGTCGTCTTCCACCGCTCGCAGGCGTGGACCGACGCGGCCAGCCGCGGCTACGAACTGCTCGTGCTGGATGGTCACCTGCAGTGGTCGCTCATCCACTTTTGGCCGGGGGACGCCGCCTCGGTGCGATGCGTCGAGCCGCTGCCGCTGGATGCATGGGTGCACGTGACCGTCTCCAGCGACGGTTCGAGCAAGGCCGGAGGCCTGAAGGTTTTCGTGAATGGGCATCCGGCTGCGACGGATGTGGTCCGAGACGGTCTCACGCGGGAGATCACCGGCGGCGGTGGCGACCACATCCGCATCGGCGAGCGGATGCGGGACAGCGGCTTCAAGGGCGGCCTCGTGGACGACTTCCGGGTGTTCGACCGGGCGCTCTCGAGGCTCGAGGTTCGCGACCTCTTCCAGCCCGGCACCCTCGCCGACATCGTGGCGAAGAAGCAGGATGGCGAGCTGATCGGAGACTTTGTCGCCTCGGCGGTCGACGAGGCGGCGGCAGCGCAGCGGGCGGCGCTCGAGGCCGCGCGGAGGGCCCGCGACGATCTGGCCGAAAAGCCGATGGAAATCATGGTGATGCGGGAGCTGCCGCAGCCCAAGCCGGCCTACGTGCTCACCCGGGGTGACTACGACAAGCACGGTGAGCCGGTGGAGCCGGGCACGCCGGCGGTGCTGCCGCCCTTCCCCGCCGACCAGCCGAAAAATCGGCTCGGGCTCGCCCGCTGGCTCACCGACCCCGATCATCCGCTCCTGGCACGGGTGACCGTCAACCGGATCTGGCAGTCGCTCTTCGGGCTCGGGCTCGTGAAGAGCCCGGAGGATCTCGGGAGCCAGTCGACGCGGCCCGAATATCCGGAGTTGCTCGACTGGCTGGCGTGGGAGTTTTCGCACGGCTTCGCGGATGGGGCTGCACCGGCCGCGGCCTGGGACATGAAGCGTCTCATCAAGACGATCATGCTCTCGCAGACCTACCGGCAGCGGAGCATCGCCGACGCGAAGGTGATGGCCGACGACCCGCTCAATCTCTGGCTCGCCCGCGGGCCCCGCCACCGGCTGCCGGCCGAGATGATCCGCGACGGCATCCTGGCGGCGTGCGGCCTCTTGGTCGACAAGTCAGGCGGACCGCCGGTGAACACCTACGATCTGCCGGAGTCGTTCAAGCCCGCCGCGGCCGGGAAGGGCGAGTCTCTCTATCGCCGCAGCCTCTACACGTTCTGGCGGCGGACCGGTCCCGCCCCGGTGCTCGAGAGCTTCGACGTGCCGAAGCGGGTGGTCTGCGTGGCGAAGCGGGATGCGACGAACACGCCGCTGCACGCATTCGTGCTGATGAACGGGCCGCAGTTCGTCGAGGCGGCGCGGGTGTTGGCCGAGAAGCTGCTGGAGGAATGTCCCGGTTCTCCGGATGCCGCGCTCGGCCGCGCGTTCGAACTGCTGACGAGCCGCCGTCCGGACGATGAAGAAGTGGCCATCCTGCGGCGGATGCATGCGGAGCAGGCTGCCTGGTATCACTGCCGCCACGAGGAGGCCTTCGCATTCGTGGCCGTGGGCGACCGCCGGCCGACGCCATCGCTGTGGGCCGCCGACGTGGCGGCGCTCGCGGGCGTGATCAATGCCCTGATGAACTACGACGGCTGTGTCGTGAAGAGGTGAAAAATGGTGCCAGCCACCAAATTTGGGCAAGATACAGAGGCTCGCTTGCCTGGTCCCCCCAGATTTGGTGGCTGGCACCATTTTTCTTTTTCGCGGCGAGACTGGCTCAATTCGTTCGGCATGGGCCTGGGCGGGATGGCACTGGCCGACATGCTCGGTCGGGCGGCCACGGCGGAGGAACCGGCGGCGGGGGCCGGCGGCGTGCTGGGCGGATTTCACTTCCCGCCGAAGGCGAAGCGGGTGATCTACCTCTTCCAGTCGGGCGGGCCCTCGCAGCTCGATCTCTACGACCACAAGCCGCTGCTCGTCGAGAAGAGCGGCGAGCAGTTGCCCGAGAGCGTCCGCGGCGGCCAGCGGCTCACCGGCATGTCGGGCAACCAGAGCTCGATCCCGCTCGTGGGCTCGCCGTTCACGTTCGCCCGATACGGCGAGAGCGGCAGCTGGCTCTCGGAGCTCCTGCCGCATACGGCGAAGATCGCCGACCGGCTCTGCTTCATCCGCACGATGCACACCGAGAGCATCAACCACGGGCCGGGCGTGACGTTCATGCAGAGCGGCTCGCAGATTCCCGGACGGCCGAGCATCGGCGCCTGGCTCGACTACGGACTGGGCAACGCCCACGACGACCTGCCCTCGTTCGTGGTGCTGATCACGAAGAACAAGAGCGGTCAGCCGCTGATGTCGCACCTCTGGGGCGCCGGATTCCTGCCGACGAAGCACCAGGCGGTGCGGTTTCGTTCCGGCGGCGACCCCGTGCTCTACGTCAACAACCCCGCGGGCGTGTCGCCGGAGAACCGCCGGCAGCTGCTCGACGGCCTGCGGCAATTGCACGAGCACCAGTTCGCCGGCACGCCCGACGCCGAGA
>JBJTSM010000492.1:0-3548 GCA_046076685.1 Planctomycetia bacterium
TCCCGCGCCGTGTCGCGATAGACCGAGGTGCCCAGCCGTGGCTCCTTCGGCCCGGCGAGGTAGCTCGTGTAGATCAGGTTGTTGGGCATGATCTGCCAGAACCACGGCCGCGGCGCCCACAGGTCGTCGAAGCCCTCGGGAAAGCCGACGCCGGGCGGGAGGCAGTCGTCGGGACAATCCGGGGCCTCCTCGTAGGGCATGTCGAGCACGACGGGCCCGCGCGGCTGCGTGGGGGGCAGCGGTGAAAACGGCATCTGGCCGCCCGGCTCCAGGGGAGGAAGCTGTTCCTGCACCGGTGTTGGCATCGAAGGGCCGCCGGAGACTCGCTGAGCAAGGTGATTTGAGGGCTCGGCCGTCCAGACGAGCTCCGACTCCGTCGCCAGGGCCGAGGCCCCGGCCAGAACCGCGGCCGACACCACCGCGAGCGTGAGCGCCACGCCGAAGCGGAGTGAACCGCCCGGCCTCGGACGGCATCGCGGCGGGCCTGTCGGCGGGAGTGGGTGGAATGACATGGGCGCGAAGCATGCGGACGGGCGAGGCCTGACAACCGTCCACGGGTTGCGATTCATGACCGGCACTGCGACACTCTACGCAGACGGCACTACCGGCCCCAGATTGATCGGCATCACGCGGTCGTTTCCGTCATCGAAGTGATCCGATGGAAACTCCCCGAAGCCATGCGGGGGCACGCGCCCCGTCGCCGGGGAAAACGAGGCAAGCCCGCGAACTTCCGAAACTCCCATCCGCCGCCTTTTCTCATCACAACCACCATGACGCAGCCACGGCCAACGACCCAGAGTGACGCCAGCACGCCTCCCGAGGCAGCGACGGAGAAGCCGCCTGTCGAAGCATCGACCAACGACGCCACCGCTGCGGCGCTCGGACGCATTCCCAGCGGCCTCTTCGTGGTGACGTGGCGTGGCCAGGAGGGTGTCTCCGCCGCGACCGACCGGGCCATGCTCGCGAGCTGGGTCATGCAGGGCGGGTTCGTGCCGCCCCTGATCACGATCGCGGTCGGCACGTCCCGCGATCTCCTGGCGGCCATCGATCAGTGCACCCCGTTCGTGGTCAACGTCCTGGGCGATTCCCAGCGGCCGCTGCTCGCCCGCTTCGGCCGTCCCGCCGGACCGGGCGAGGATCCCTTCGCCGGACTCGCCGTCGATCGCAGCCCCACGGGCACCGCCGTGATTCCTGAGGCCATCGCCTGGCTCGAATGCCTGGCCGTCACGCAGGCCGGCGGGAGCGGCGGACAGATGGGGGATCACGTGATCATCCTGGCCCGCGTGCTCGCGGCCGGCACCGGCCCGGAGCAGCCGCCTCTGGTGCATGTCCGAAAAAATGGACTACGCTACTGAAATCCCGGGGTTCGCTTTCCACAGCGCCGCCGGGTGACCTCGACCAGCATCGCGTTCACGATGGGGAGCCTGACCATGCAGAAACGAACATCAACTCTCCGCCGCCGCAGCTTGGGCCGGCTCGCCCTCTGCCTCGCTCTGGCCCTCTCCGGCTGCTCGGAGCAGCGGCCCCCCGTTGCGGCCGCGACGTCCGGGAACGGCGGATCGGCCGGCCCCAAGCGGCTGATCTTCATCACCAACGGCGACGATCCCTTTTGGGATGCCTGCAACGCCGGCCTCGTCGAAGGGGCGAAGCGGTTCGATACCGAGTCGCAGGGACTCCGCGTCGTGATGGAGAAGAACAACGGCACGGCGCAGGGGCAGATCGAGAAACTCCGGCAGCTCGGCAGCCAGTCCGACGTCGCCGGCGTGGCCATCTCCGTCATCCAGGCGGACAATGCGGCGATCGTCGAGGAGATGAAAAACCTCGCCGCCAAGGGGGTGAAGGTGATCACGGTCGACGGCGACGTGAACCGCGACACGTTCCGCGACGCCCGGCCGTTCTACATCGGCACCGACAACATCGAGGGGGGCCGCCTGCTGGGCACCGCGGCCCGCGCGGTTCTCGAAAGCCGCGGCAAGACAGCGGGCGGCTACGTGCAATTCGCAGGGTTCACCGACAACGGCAACGCCCGGGCGCGGATGGACGGCTTCAAGGAAGCCGTGGGCGGCGCCTTCCGGGAGGTCGACCGCATGAGCGACGAGATGGACCTCTCGAAGGCCCGCGACAACGTCCGTGCGGCGCTCGTCAACCACCCCGACCTCGCCGCGCTCGTCGGCATCTGGGCCTACAACGCGCCGGCGATCGCAGAGGTCGCCCAGGAGCGAGGCGTCCGGGATCGCCTGACGATCGTCACCTTCGACGCCCAGGCCGCGGCCCTGAACCACATGGCCGACGGGCGGATCGACGCGATGGTGGTGCAGAATCCGTTCGAAATGGGAATCCTCACGGTCCGCCTGCTGCGGGCGCTGCACCAGGGCGACACCGCGACCGTCACCGAGATGTTTCCCCGGCAGGGGCAGCCCGACGGCGACATCCACACGACGGGCCTGCGGCTGATCGTGCCCGCGGGCACCGGGCCGCTCGGCGAACTGAAGCCGGACGTGAAAAACGTCGAGGTCATGCCGCTGCCTGCGTTCCGCGAGTGGCTCGCCAAGTATGGCCTGTCGAGCTCCTGACGACGCGGTTGCGAGACACCCTCCACCGAAACCCGCCATGCCGCAGCCGGACGCCTCCTCCAAGTCGGTGTTGTTCCTCCGCCCCGGGGAATGGTCGCTCGTGCTCGCGATCCTGTTGGCCGTGGCGCTGACGGCCCTGGTGGACGCCAACCACAGCTACTGGTTTCGGCCGCTCGAGAGCCTGCGGGACATCGCCCGCAACACGGCCCTGCTCGGCATCTTCGCCCTCGGCGCCACCGTCGTGATCATCGCCGGAGGCATCGATCTCTCGCTGGGCTCGATGATCGCCCTGTCGGGCACCGTCTGCGCGACGACGATGCTGGCGATCGCCCCCGCGCAGATGATGGGGTTCAAGCCGGTCGGAGCCGTGGCCGTGGCGGCCGGCTGCGCCGCGAGCCTCGTGGCCGGATTTCTCGTGGGCACGCTCCATGCCTGGCTGATCACCGCCGTCCGCCTGCCGCCTTTCATCGCCACCCTGGCCACGCTCGTGGGCATGCGGAGCCTCGCCCGGGCCCTGTGCGAAGGCACGACGGCGGCCTTCCATCCTGCGAACACGAAGAGCGCCCTGATCAACGTCGCCGATCCGTTCTTCAAGGCGGTCCGCGACAACGTCTGGATCCCGGTGGCCGTCTTCGGCGTGCTGGCCCTCGTCACCTGGCTGCTGCTCACGCGGACGGTGCTCGGCCGGCACCTCCAGGCGCTCGGCGGCAACGAGCAGGCCGCGCGGCTCGCCGGCATCCGCACCGACAACGTGAAGTGGTTCGCCTACTGCTTCAGCGCGATGAAGGCGGCGCTCGCGGGGCTCTTCTACATGGCGAACGAATCGGTCGCCGCGCCGGTGAACCAGGGCCGCGGCCACGAACTCAACGCGATCGCCGCGGCTGTGGTGGGCGGCTGCTCGCTGGCGGGCGGAGTGGGCACGGTCCCCGGAACGGTGCTCGGCACGGTCTTCCTGCGGGTCGTGATCGACGCGGT
>JBJTSM010000493.1:0-2761 GCA_046076685.1 Planctomycetia bacterium
GGCCGGCACGTTCAATCACCACTACGGCGACGTCTTCGTGCTGCCGAAGGCGAGGGTGCTCGACACCTCGGCAAAAGTGCCAGGCACCGACGGGCAGAAGATGAGCAAGAGCTACGACAACACGCTTGACGTCTTCGACGATCCGGCGGCCCAGAAGAAGAAGATCATGCGGATCACCACCGACTCCCGTCCGATGGAGGAGCCGAAGAACCCCGACGACGACCACCTCTTCGCGCTCTACTCGCTGGTGGCGCCGGAAGCCGACCGCCGGGCGATGGCCGATCTCTACCGGCGCGGCGGCTTCGGCTACGGCGAGGTGAAAAAGGCGGTCGCGGAGGCGGCGGCGCAGTTCTTCGCCGACGCGCGGGCCCGGCGGGCGGCGCTCGAAGCCGACCCCGAACGGATCGAGGCGATCCTCGCCGCCGGCGCCGAACGGGCCCGGGCCAAGGCCCGCGACGTGCTCGACCGGGCCCGCCGCGCCTGCGGCCTGGCGCACGGCAAGGTCGGGAAGCCGGTGGCGACGGGCAGGCCTACCGGCGGAGGAAAACGGGCATGAAGGTCCTGGGCGTGGGCACCGACATCACCGAATGCCTGCGGATCGCGCAGATGATCGAACGCCACGGCGAGTTGTTCGTGGACAGGGTCTACACGCCGCTGGAGATCGAATACTGCCGCAGCCGCCGCATGGCCACGCAGCACTTCGCCGGCCGCTGGGCCGCCAAGGAGGCCGTGCTCAAGGCGCTCGGCACGGGCTGGCGCCGGGGGATCAGCTGGCGCGACATCGAGGTCAGGAATGGCCCCGGTGGCCGGCCGCAGGCATTTCTCAAGGGCGGCACGCAGGAGATCGCCGACAAGATGGGGATCCACTGCATCCTCGTGAGCATCTCGCACTGCCGCTCGCACGCCACGGCCTTCGCCGTGGCACTCGACGAAACACCCAGCACCTTCGCCGGCGACCCGCCCTGGCTCTAGGCTGTCGGGGGGCCCGCATGGCGCACCGATCCCCCGGCTGGCGCCGGGGGCTTGCATGCGAGCCTGTTGCCCCCGGGCCTCACGCGGAACGCCCTATACAAGCCCCCGGCGCCAGCCGGGGGATGGAATTGCCTTCTCACCGACCGCGGCTCCGTCAGGCGTCGAACTTCGCCAGTTCGGCGATCCCGCCCTCCATCTGGAGCGACGAAAGCGGCGCGCCCTCGGCCACGGGCGTGACGCCGTCGCGTCTGGTCAGCGACAGCCTCGTCTGGCCGGCCAGCAGGGCGGCCAGCTGCCGCTCGAGCTCCTTCTGCCGCGGCTCGGGCAGCTTCGTGAAGGCCTCGCGGCCGCGGCACTTGGGGAAGCCGCGGCAGCCGAGCCACGGGCCGCGCTTGCCCTCGCGCAGGTTCATGACGTTGCCGCACTTGGGGCAGGCGATGTCGGTGACCAGCGGCGGGGGTGAGGGAAACTTGATGTTTCCCTTGCGGTCGAGGTTGAGAATGAAGGGAGCCGGCTCGGCGGGCGTTTCGTCCGCCCCCTTTTTTGCGGCGGCGGCCTTCCCCTTGGGCTTCACGGGCCGCGGACGGTCCTCGACGAGAAAGTCGCCGAACCGGCCGGTCCGTTTGACCATGGGGACGCCGGCCGGAGACAGCAGGTCGATCTGCTCGGGCAGGAGCGGCCGACGCTGGCGGTCGACCGGCATCGCGAAGGTGCAGGCCGGCTGCTCCTTCGGCTTGGCGGGCTTGCGCTTCTTGCCTTTCGCGGTCGTCTTCGGCACCTCCACGTGCACGGGCACCTTCTCGTTGTAGCCGCTGCACGACAGGAACTCGCCCTTGCCGCCGAGTCGATACTCGAGCCGCCGGCCGCACTGCGGACAGGCGTAGGGCGATGGATCGGACTTGGCCTTCTCGTGCGGCTCCTCCATGGCGCTTTCGAGCTTGGGCGAGAGTTCGTCGTGGAACTCGTGGAGCATGTCGGTCCACCGCTTCGTGCCCTGCGCCACCTGGTCGAGCTCCCGCTCGATCTCGCGGGTGTAGCCGATCTCGATGAACTGGTCCCGGAAGCCTCGCTTGAGGAAGCCCGTGACCGCCTCGCCGATCGCCGTCGCGTGGAACCGCCGGTCCTGCTGGATGACGTAGCCGCGGTTTTCGATGACGTTGATGATGCTCGCATAGGTGGAGGGCCGGCCGATCCCCTCCTCCTCCATCTTCTTCACGAGCGTGGCCTCGGTGTAGCGCGGCGGCGGCGACTGGAACTTCTGCCGCGGCTCGATGTCGAGCGGGGCGAGGCTGGCGCCCTTGTCGAAGCTCGGCAGCACCTGCTCGCCGTCGTCGCGAGGCACGCCGCTGATGCGGTAGAAGCCGTCGAACCGCAGCACGCGCCCGGTCGCCTTGAACACGGCGCCGGTGTCGCGGTCGCTGCGTCGCATGCGCACGGCGGTCGAATCCCACTGCGCGTCGGTGGTCTGGCAGGCGAGAAATCCCTGCCAGATGAGCCGGTAGAGCTTCAGTTGCTCGTCCGTGAGCGCCCCGGCGATCCGGTCCGGCTCGCGGAAGGCGTCGGTCGGCCGGATCGCCTCGTGCGCCTCCTGGGCACTTTCGTTGCTGCTCGTGTAGACCCGTGGCGCATCGGGCAGGTAAGCGTCACCGAGCCGCTCCTGGAGATACCGCCGGGCCATGCCGATCGCCTCGCCCGAGAGGTTCGTCGAGTCGGTTCGCATGTAGGTGATGAGGCCCACGCGTCCCTCGTCGGGGAGGTCGATGCCCTCGTAGAGCTGCTGCGCGATCCG
>JBJTSM010000494.1:0-2437 GCA_046076685.1 Planctomycetia bacterium
CCGTCTGGATGGCCGGCGGCGGCATCAAGGGGGGCACGGTTCACGGCGCGACCGACGAACTCGGCTTCCATGCCGTGCAGGATCGGCACTACGTCACCGACGTCCACGCCACGATCCTGAAGCTGCTCGGCCTCGACTCGCGGAAGCTCGAGATCCCCGGCCGCAAGCGGCTGGCGATCGACCACGGCACCCCGATCGACGCGATCATCGCGTAGCCAGGTGCCGAAAAGTCGGCAAAAGCTGTCATCTTCGTGCTGGATACTGTCATTTAGTGACAGTATTATGCAAATACGCAGCGGATCACGGAGTTGGCCCTTGAGCACTCGCGAACCGGCGTTTTTACGCGGGTCGAGGTGGCCGCGTGGGTTCGCGGAACTGCAGATGCCGAGGCGGCGCTCGTCAAGCGGGCCTTGGCGACGGGCGAAGTGATTCGCATTTGTCGCGGCCTCTATTGCCTCGGAAACCGCCATCGCCGCCGGGCTGTCGATTCGCTCGCCGTCGCCCAGCTGATCATGGGGCCGAGCTACGTGAGCCTGGAGGCGGCGCTTGCGTTCCACGGCTGGCTGCCGGAGGCCGTGGAGACGGTGACGAGCGTCTGCGACGCCCGGAGCCGCCGATTTCAGACTCCGATCGGCACGTTTCGTTTCGATCGTGTGCCCCAGCAAAACCTGTTCGCGGCCGTCTGCCGTGTGCCGAGGGCGGAAGGCCAGGCGGCCTTCGTCGCCACGCCGCTCAAGGCTCTGGCCGACTACGTGTCGTTGCACCGGGCCGATTGGCGCGGCGCGGAGCCGCTCATCGAGAGCCTGAGGCTGCCGCCCGCATGCGTCGCCGAGATCAAACCGGAGCAGTGCGTTGAGCTTGCCGTCAACTATCGCTCGCGGCGGGTGCGACGATTTTTGGCGGGGCTCGCCCGGGAGGTGACCGCATGTCGATCGCGCTGATCCAGGAACGGCTGGCGGCATACGGCTGCACATCCACGCTCGAGGAGGATCGCGCCATCCGCGAGATCACGCAAGAGGTGGTTCTCGCGGCGCTCGCCCGCACCGACTTCTTCCGCCATGCCGCCTTCCAGGGGGGCACCTGCCTGCGGATTCTCCACGGTCTCGCCCGCTTTTCCGAGGATCTCGACTTCGTGCTCCAGGCCGCCGACGCGACGTTTCGGCTGGAGCCATACCTGCCGGTGATTCGCCGGGAGATGGCGGCGTACGGCTATGACATCGAATTCCTGGATCGCTCCCGCGTGGATCAGGCCGTCCGCACGGCATTCCTCAAGGACGATTCGCTCGGTGACCTCCTCCAACTGCGGTATCGCCCGACCACGGGCCCGGCGCGGATGATCCGCATCAAGCTGGAGGTCGATACAAACCCTCCTACCGGCGGGACCTTCGAGACCCGCTATCTCGACTTTCCGTTTCCGCAGGCCACCGTCGCCCACGACCCGCCCAGCCTGTTCGCTGGCAAGCTCCACGCCGTGCTCTGCCGGCGGTATCTCAAGGGGCGGGACTGGTACGACTTCATCTGGTATACGGCCCGACGCACGCCGGTGAACTACCGCCTGCTCGCCGCGGCGCTCGACCAGACCGGCCCCTGGGCCGGCACCTTGCCCGACGTCGAACGCGACTGGTGCCTGCAGGCCCTCGCCGCGAAAATCGAATCGATCGAGTGGTCACGGGCCCGAGACGACGTGCGGGCGTTCGTGCGGGGGTCGGAACTGCCGTCGCTCGACGTGTGGGGCCGGGAGTTTTTCCTGGCACAGTCGCAGAAGCTGCCGGAGTGAACCACGCGGACGGAGCCCGTCCGATCGACGCGATCATCGCGTAGCCCGGTGCCAGAGCCACAGGCCCGTGAGGAAGACCGGCCAGGCGAGGACGACGGCCGTCGGCGTGCCGACGTGCGGCTGGAGCAGGCGGATCGTCGCCATCATCGGCGGCATGAGCACGAGCAGCCAGGCGATCCGCCGCACGATCGTCCAGAGGCTGTGCCGCGACTCGTACGACGCCACCACGCCCACCATGGGAAACATCGTCGTGAAGCCGCCGAGCAGGTGCTTGATCTCGATCAGGCCGCCGACGACCGCGGCCACCGCGGGCGTCTTGATCCACACCGGCAGCGGCGTGCGGTGCGGCCGCCCCGCGCGGTCCGGAAGCCGCCGCACGAGCAGGGCCCCGAGCGCCAGCGTCGCGGCGGCCGCCGTCCAGAAGGCCAGTTCGCCCGTCGGGCCGCTCTGCGTGATCGCCATGCCGGCGAGGCAGTAGCAGCCGGCCGATCCGGCGATCGCGCCCAAGATCGGCACCCGCAGCCGTTCGTGCAGGAGCCAGACCAGGAGCGTGTAGCCGAAGAGCGCCGGGATCGCGAGCACGTTGGCCGCCTCGATCGGCCGGCCCACCGCAAACATCGCCAGCGAAAAGGGCACCGGCAGCATGAGCACCGTCGCCTT
>JBJTSM010000495.1:0-3806 GCA_046076685.1 Planctomycetia bacterium
ATGGTGACCCGCAGCTTGTAGCCGCGGGCGGCGCAGACGTAGGCCAGCCCGATGCCGGTGTTGCCACTCGTGGGCTCGATGATGATGGTGTCGGGGCCGATCCGGCCGTCGCGCTCGGCGGCGTCGACCATCGCGGCGGCGATGCGGTCCTTCACGCTCCAGAGCGGGTTCATGTTTTCGATCTTGCCGACCACCGTGGCCACGCAGCCTTCCGTCACCCGACGCAGCCGAACGAGGGGCGTGCGGCCGATGCACTGCGTGATGTCGTCGCGAATCCCTGCCGGCAGCGTTGGCATGATCATGAGGGCACCTGATGAAGCGGGGTTTTCAGAATCCTTACCATGTTTACTATCGGAATGATGGAACGTCAGAATAAAGCAGGCCTCTCGGCCGCGTAAAGACCGTTTTTCCAGGCGAACGGCCCGCCCCCCGGGGCCCGATTGCCGTCGCGAACCAACCCCCGGTACCGTGCGTATCCCATGACCGTGCGTCAGCCACGCACGCATTCCGTGGTTCCAGGATTGGCTTGCTGGATCGTGAAGGACACCGCGATTTCCACGCTCGCCGCAGCCCCGCCGGATCACTCGCCCGCCACGGGCACGCCCAGCGACCCGCCGTCGGCACCGCTCCCGCCGCCGCCCCCCGCCGTGCGGCACGCGCTCGATCGCGCGGGCCTCAACCATCGACCGATCCTCCTCTCGGTCAGCACCGACGTCGGGCTGGACGGTCGGCCGCTGCGGGAATGGCTGGTCGTCACCCCGGATCACCTCTCGGTGATTCCCGAACTCCCGTCGGGCATGGCCCTGCGCAGCGTGCCCTGGGAGGGGATCGACCAGATTCGCACGAGCGCCGGCGTCGGCGGCGGGACGCTTCAGGTTCGTGAAGCGGGCGACTGGGTCGATCTCGTGCGGTACTCCAACACGCTGGCGACCCGGTTTCACAAGGTGTCGCGGGCGCTCGAGCAGGCCCGCGACGCGGCCGGTGGCGGGAAGCCGCCGGCCATGCTCCCCGGCTGGAGCGATTCAGACCCGCGTTCCGCCCCGCTCGATCCGCCGCGGTGCCCGTCGTGCAGCCTCCGGCTCGCCACCCGTGACGACACCTGCCCGCGCTGCATGCAGAAGGGACAGATCCTGCGGCGGGTGGGCGAACTGCTCCGCCCCTACGCCCGCGGCGCGATCCTCCTCTGCCTGCTCACGCTGCTCGGCGTGGTGGCGGAACTGGCGCCGCCGAAGCTGCAGCAGTACATGGTGGACAACATCCTGTCGGGCCGCCCCGACGCGACGGCGACGGCCACGCCCGATTTCCAGACGGCGCTCCTGGTCGTCGTGCTGGCGCTCGCCTTCTCCCGCGTGCTGTTGTCGCTCGTCGGCGTGCTCAAGGGCCGCCTGGCCACCGACATCGGCACCGGCATCACCGCGACCCTCCGCGACGAGATGGTGAAGAAGCTGCAGAGCCTGTCGATCGCCTACTACGACCGCCACCAGGTCGGCTCGATGATCAGCCGGGTGGCGCACGACAGCGAGGCGTTGCACGGGCTCATGCACCAGATCACCGGTGGCTTCCTGCTGCAGATCGTGCAGTTGATCGGCGTGGGCGCGATGCTCGTCTGGATCAATCCGAAGCTGGCGCTGTTCACCCTGATTCCGGTGCCGCTGGTGATCCTCGGCTCGTGGGTGTTCTGGCGGCACGTCTACCCGCGGCACTACCGGCTGTGGGACGCCTCCAGCAAGCAGATGGCCGCGCTGTCCGGCATGCTCTCCGGCATCCGCGTGGTGAAGGCCTTCTCGCAGGAGAACCGGGAACGCGATCGGTTCCACGCCGCCAGCGACCATCTCCGCCACTGGCGGCAGTGGGTGGAGCACACCAACACGACCTACGCCGCCTCGATGCAGATCGTCTTCAGCCTCGGGGGGCTGATCGTCTGGTACGTCGGCGGGCGGGACGTGATCGGCCACCAGATGACGCTCGGCCAGTTGATCGCGTTTCTCGCCTACCTGGCGATGTTCTATGCACCGCTCGGCGCGCTTTCCAACTTCACCACCTGGCTGACCAGCTTTCTCTCGGGCAGCCAGCGGGTGCTGGAACTGCTCGACACGCCCGCCCTGATCACGGAGCCGAAGACGCCGCTGGCCTGGGAGAACGTCCGCGGGGAGATCCGTTTCGACAACGTCACGTTCGGGTACGACCGCAACCAGCCCGTGCTTCGCGACGTGTCGTTCGAGGTGCGGCCCGGGGAGATGGTGGGCATCGTGGGCCGCAGCGGCTCCGGCAAGACCACGCTCGTCAGCCTGCTCTCCCGGTTTCACGACGTGCAGGAGGGGAGCATCACGGTCGACGGGATCGACATCCGCGATCTGTCGATGCACGACCTGCGGGGAAAACTGGGCGTCGTCTTCCAGGAATCGTTCCTCTTCCGCGGGACGATCTGGAAGAATCTCTCCTACGGGCGGCCGCAGGCGACGATCGAACAGGGGCTCGCCGCCGCCAAGGCCGCGGGGGCCCACGATTTCCTCTGCCGCCAGCCGCTGGCCTACGAAACGCTCCTCGGGGAACACGGCGCCGGCCTCTCGGGCGGCGAAAAGCAACGCCTCTCGATCGCGCGGACGCTTCTCTACGACCCCCGCGTGCTCGTGCTCGACGAGGCGACGAGCAACATCGACGCGGAGGCCGAAAAGAGCATCCAGGAGGCCCTGGCCGTGCTCGTCAGCGGCCGGACGACGATCGCGATCGCCCATCGGCTCTCCACGCTCCGCAACGCCGACCGGATCCTCGCCTTCGACCGCGGACGCCTCGTCGAACAGGGAACACATGCCGAGCTGCTCGCGGCCGACGGCATCTACGCCCGGCTCGTGCGGATCCAGACGCAGGTCTCGAAGCAGCCCACCGTCGACACCCTGCTGGTGGAGGAGCGAGCCGCGCCCGCCTGGGGCGACGGTGCCGGGACGTTGGCAGACAGCACCGCTTCGGAACCCGGAAAACCGCCCGCGGCGGCCTGCATCCACTGGCTCGATTCGCAATCGCATCGCTTTCGGATCGGCAAGCACGACCGCATCGAACTCTGGCACGACGAGCGGCGAGTGGCCGCCGGCATCTTCGTCGTGCGGACGTTCCCGGCCACGCATCCGGAGGGCTATCTCTCGGTCCGAGGCTGGAACGAGTCGGGCGAGGAGGTCGAGCTCGGGATGATCCGGTCGCTCGAGGGCTGGAGCGACGACGACGCGGCGATCGTGCGGACGGCGCTGGCGCGGCGAAGCCTCGTGCGCACGATCACGCGGGTGCACGGCATGAAGCTCGCCCACGGCTACCTCGATCTCGACGTCGAGACCGACGTCGGACGCCAGGCCTTCACCATGCGTTGGACGCAGAGCCAGGCGAGCGACTTCGGCACCGACGGCAAGATGCTGGTGGACACGGAAGACAACCGCTGGGTCGTGCCCCGCGTGCCGGACCTCCCGCAGCCCGACCGGGAGCGATTCCTCCAGTACGTCTACTGGTGAACGCATCCCGGGTCTCGCCATCCCCTCGCTTGCGCGAGGGGCTTTCATGCGCGCGGTGGCTCCCATCGAAGCCCCCTGCGCAAGCCGGGGGACGGCGGGCCGGTCGGCGCACCATCCCCTCGCTTGCGCGAGGGGCTTTTATGCGCGCGGTGGCTCCCATCAAAGCCCCCGGCGCAAGCCGGGGGATCTTGAAAGCCGCCCCGGCTCAAACGCGACAGGCCCGGATCGGCCGTGCCTGATCCGGGCCTGTCTGATGCGTGTCGAGCCGCCTGCGCGGAGCCGGCCGACCCGCTTACTTGCCGAGCTTCG
>JBJTSM010000496.1:0-6735 GCA_046076685.1 Planctomycetia bacterium
CCGCTATTCCGCCGGCTGCTCCGAGCCGACGCTCTATAGCTCCACCTACGCGGCGATGACCCGCGACCTCTACGACGACCTCGGCACGCTCTCGAAGGCCGACCGCGACGCCTGGATCGCCTATCTCCAGTCGCACCAGGACGACGACGGCCTCTTCCGCGATCCGGTCATCTTCGACCAGGGCCAATACAAGAACGACCCCGAGTGGTGCGGCCGGCGGCATCTCTCCTGCCACGTCGTCACGGCCCTGACGAGCCTCGGCGCCGTGGCGAAAAAGCCGCTGCGGTTTCTCGAGCCGTTTTTCGCCCCCGGGGGCCTCGTCGGCTGGCTCGAATCGCGGCAGTGGCGCGACCATCCCGACTACGTCGGCAACGAGGTGCTCAACGTCGGCACGCTCCTGCAGTACGCGCGTGATTTCCAGAAGGAGCCGCGGGCCGCGGCGGCCGTCGCCGAGATGCTCCGCTGGATGACCGCCCACCACATGAACGCGGCCTCCGGCCTCTGGGGCGGCCTCGACATCTCGAAGCCGCGGCTGCTTTCGACGGCCGTGCAGGGGGGCTACCACTTCTGGCTGTTGTATTTCTTTGACGACGAGCCGATCCCGCATCCGGAGCGGGCGGTCGATTCCTGCCTCGCCACGCAGAATGCCTGCGGCGGCTTCGGGCTCGGCGTGCACACCGGCAGCGACCGGGAGAGCAGCGCCTGCGAAGACATCGACTCGATCGACCCGCTCGCCCGGATGCTCTTCCGCGAGCCGCCCTACCGCCACGACGACATCCGCGCCGCGCTCGCCCGTGGGGCGGAGATCATGCTGGCCGCGCAGGCGGGCGACGGCGGGTTTCAGTTCGTGCGTGGCAGGCCGTTTGAATACGGCCATCGGCAGCTGGCGGCGAATGCGACCGAGGGAGCGATGTTTCCCACGTGGTTCCGCACGCTCACGCTCGCCTATCTCGGCAAGGCCCTCCCCGACTCGCCGCTCGGCCGCGTGCCGTGGCGATTCTGCAACTGCCCGGGCATCCAGTTCTGGTGAAAAAGGGGACATTCTGCTTTTTTTACTGCTGGGGACGTTCCTCGAGAGGCGATCGACAAAAAAGCAGAATGTCCCCTCTTTCCTGCGGCCGCATTGATTACCTGCGACTGCCGGGATCCTTGTCCGTGAATTGAAACGCGTAGAGCTTCGCCGACCGCATGACAAACCGCAGCCGCACGGGGCGGCCGGCGAGGGCCGAGACATCCGGCCCCTGCTTCCACCACACCTCCTGCGCCGTGCCGTTGCGGTCGATCGAGACGGCGTCGGCCCGCGTGAAGCCGGAGATCGGCCGGCCCGCGTCGTCGAGGATCTCGACCCAGATCTCGCCGAGCCCGTGGCAGGCGGCGTTGAGCACGAGCCGGTCGCCGGCAAACACCACTGGCGGCGTCGTCAACTCCCCGCCCCGCGGCCCGGCGTCGATCGACATGAAGCCGTCGAGCCGCTGCACGAGCCGGATGATCGCCTCTCCCTTCCGGCCATGCTTCTCGCCCTGTGCCTTGTCTTCGTGGGTCCGCCGGCTGCCGTAGCAATACTGCCAGATCTCGTCACCGCGCCGGAGCATGCCGATTCCCATCATCATGAGGCCGCAGTCGATGTCTCCCTCGCTGCCGGAGCGGTCGCGGACGAGGCCCGCAAGCAGGTAGGGCACGTGGTGCCGCATGAAGTGGATGCCGTCCCGGCTCACCGCCAGCTGCGTCTCGAAGATGCCGTCGTTGAAGAACGTGCCGCGATGGTCGCGGCCGGCCGAGCTGTTGCCGCCGCCGTAGCCCCAGCAGCGATACATCGACGGGAAGGCGAGGTAGACGGCCTCGGCCTCCGGGTAGACGTGCATGCAGGGGTTGTAGAGGTCGGTCATCGGCGGATCGACGGCATCCGGGCCCATGACGAGATCGAGTTCGTCGTTGATGTATGGAAAATCGTGCTTGCCCGACCCCTTGTTGGCCGGGTTCGTGCGGTGGGGCCAGGGCAGCGCGAGCAGGTCGGCCGTCTCCAGGCGGGCCACGCACCGCTTGTGCTTCCACGGCCCGCTCACCTCCGGAAACGCCCGCACGTAGGCGGCGTAGCGGTCGCGCCACGCGTCGTAGAGCATCTGGTTCTGCGTGTCGCAGGTGAACGGGATCGCCACCTTCGGCAGGTAGTCCCAGGCGATGCCGTCGCGCGAGCGGCAGAGATAGAGTCCCCCCGGCACCGGGGCCACGTGATTGCGACCGGTCTCAGGCTCGACCATCACCTTCGGCGTTCCTTCATAGAGCCCCTTGAAGGGATACTCGGCATCCTTGGGATCGATGAACACGCTATTGATGCTCGTCCACATCGGACCGGCGTCGTCGACGCCCGCGAGCGGGCCGTGGGCCTTCCAGACGAGGCCGTCGGCAGACGTCCAGAGCGACGTGCGGCCATTGAGCCCCTGGTAGAGGTGGCAGACGCCGCCATGCTCCACCACGCAGGGGGCCGTCTCCGCCGCCACGCCGATCGGGCCGGCCTTCACCGGCGGATTGACGACGATCGCCACGTCGCGTTTCTCGGCGACGAACCGCTCGTCGATGAAGAGCTGCTTCCGCGAGCCGATCTCCCGGGCGGCGGCCGGCGCGGCCGGTTCCACTGCGGGCAGAGCGATGAGACCGCACAGCATCGTGAACAGACAAAAAGGGGGCATTCTGCTTTTTCCACCGCATGGCTCGTCCCCCGAAACGCGATCGATGAAAAAGCAGAGTGTCCCCTTTTTCGGCGTGCCGGACGCGAGTGAGAGTTTCCCATTTTTATCGTCATTCGAATCGGATGGCGTAGAGGTCGGCGTCCTTGAGTTCCACGACGAGCCGCACCGGCTGGCCCGCCAGGTCGGAAAGCGTCTCTCTGCCCCCCCACGAAACGACCCGGTCATGCTCGTCGCCATAGACGAGATCGCAGTCGTCGAGCGACCGGCCCTCGATCGGTTCGCCGGCCGCGTCGGTGAGGCCGATTCGGATCCGGCCGCCACCGGAGGTGGAGAAGTTGATCGCGAGCGTGTCGCCTGAGAACACGAACGGCTTCGTCACGAGCCTGCCGCCGGTGAGCGGGGCGTGCACCGAGGCGAAGCCGTCGAGCCTGAGCGTGTGGCGGCGAACCGCGCCCCGCTCGCTCTCGAAGGTCTGCGGGCCGTCTCCCTCCTGCACGTAGAACGAGAGCTCCGGCGGCCCGCCTGCGCCGGCCGCCAGCGCGGAGAGCAGAAGGATGCCCGCCGGGATGAGGGAGATTGTCGGAATGCTGCCTGGCCGCATGGATTGATTCCCCAGGGATAGGTCGAAACTCATGACTTTCGGGTCGCAACCACTTCCTGCACCACGATCGCCTTCCGCTTTTCGCCGCCGTGCTTGAAGTCGGTATAGAGCACCAGGAAGCGGTCGGGGCCGGTGACGACCGTCCGCGTGTTGCTGTAGCTCACGGTGTCCCAATACATCGCGTCGAGGAGTTTTCGACCGGCGGCCACCTCCTCCTCGGCCGTCTTGCCGATGAGGCTCGTCCGCGACTGCCAGGAGCGGCAGCCGTCACTTGAAAACTGCACGTGCACGCCGGGCCGGCCGTAGACGAGGGCGACCACGCCGCGCTCGAGTTTCACGAGATGCGGCGTGACGCTGGACGACGCCACCTTCTCGGGCTCCGACCAGGTGAGGCCGTTGTCGGATGAGCGGGCAAGCACCGTGTGGCGGTTCCGGTCGTGCTCGGTGGCATGGTCCAGCCGATCGAGGCGAATCGACAACCGGACGGCCGCACCGCAGACTTTCACGCACGACGATGTCGTCATGGACTTAGCCATGTGACTTGACTATAAATAAATCCGGTGGTCCTCGACATTCCCCGCTCACGGATCCCGACTCATGAGCGTCATTGTGAACGTCCACGAAGCCAAAACTCACTTCTCGCGCCTGCTGGAACAAGCTCATGCCGGCCAGGAGATCATCGTCGCCAAGGCCGGGAAGCCGTACGCCCGACTGGTGCCTTTGGCGCCGGGCAAGGGGCAGCGTCAACCCGGCCGCCTCCGCGGGCGCGTTACGGAAGAGTTCTTCGAGCCACTCCCCGACGAAGAAGTGGCTGCCTGGGAGGGAAACGCGTGAGACTTCTGCTCGACACGCACGCTTTTCTTTGGTGGGTGACCGATGATCAAGCGCTGTCTGGTACCGCCCGGACGGCCATTGCTGACGAGTCGAACATCATTTTCGTCAGTGCGGCCACCGCATGGGAGATTGCCACAAAACTCCGTCTCGGCAAACTCGACGAGGCGGCAGGCGCCTGCGATCGATTCACCGAATTGGTCGCGGCCGACGGATTCTCGCTCATGCCGATGGAGGCCTGCCATGCGCTCAAGGCAGGTAGCTACCGAGTTCCCCACCGTGATCCCTTCGATCGGATGCTGGCCGCTCAAAGCGCACTCGAGGGCATGAAACTCGTCACACGAGATCCGGCGTTCAGGCAGTTTGGCACGGACGTGTATTGGTGAGAACATATCGGGGCACCCGTGCCGAGTTCACGCCGGATTCCCGCCGGATCGGCGGACCGAAAAAAGCCCCCGGTGACGACCGCGACCTGCCGCTCGCCACCACCATGCGGCCACCCGAATTTCCTCGGAAGCGAGCCACGGGCTTATCAGCCTGGATGCGGTGACTCGCAGCTTTTTTCAATAGTCCTCCGAGACTTGCGCGGCGTGCCAGAGTTCCTCAAACTTGGCCCGGACGAACGGATTGAGCCGTCCTGCGTAGCTCTGGGGCAGCGAGTTTACGCGAATCAACTGGATTGCATCCGCCAGATCCTGCAGTCGATGGGCGGCCGTCATTCCACTGGCTATCTTCAGCTCGAGCAACGACACCAAATTGACGTAGGGCACACTCTCGTCATGAACCTCCCGCACCGCTTCCGGGGCTGGGAACGACACCGGCTTGGGCCTGCCATCGCCCGGGTAATCACCCACGATCAACACATCGACCTTGACGCCGTTCAGCGTGTCTCGAAAACCCTTTGATCCTTCGAACAGATCCAGCCATCCGTGACCGATCCATCGGTCTTTGAAGCGAACAAGGTCCTCTCGTCGCAGCAAGACATCGACGTCGGCCGTCGTTCTTCGGTGGCCATGCGCATTGGCGGCCATGGCTCCGGCGATCGCGAACGGAATCCCCAGGTCTCCCAACGTTCGGGCCAGCCTTTGCATCGTGTCGTGGACTGGCGACCGCTCCATCATGAAGTCATCCACTCGTTTCGCGATTTCAAGCATCGTGTCCATGCCCCAAGTCTAGCTCCGGCCAGGCGGAATGGCGACGGAGGCAAGCTTCGAAGCTGTAAGCTCGTCAAGCTCACGAGACGCGAGCGGCTCGAGCAAAGCGACGGCGGAGCACCTTGAACGGCGGCTCGTTCCACGGGGGCGACTCCCGGCAGGTGAACATGTTGTCCGGCAACAGCACGCCCTGCGGTTCGCAGGCGTCCATCAAGTCCGGCAGTCCGACCGCCGACAGGCCGCGCCAGGTGCGGCCCTGATCCGCCGACCCGAGCACCAGCGTCACTTGCTGGGGCGCGATCTGGCCCTCCTTCTTGGGCCAGCCCGGCCGCCGCGCCGCTCACCTCCCATAAGGCCGCGTCGGGCCACGCCTTCCTCGTCGCGGGGCTGCCTCTTTCTCGAGCGTTGCATCCGATTGCCCTATGATGGTAATATGCCATCATGATCAAAACGCAGATCCAGATCCCCGACCGTCTCTATCATGAGGCCAAACGCCTCGCACGCGAAAATGAACTGAGCTTCGCGGAGGTGGTTCGCCGCGGGCTCGAGGAAATCGTGCGGCACCATCCCCCCGGTCGGGCAAAACCGACCGACTGGAGACTGCCGGAGCCGTTCCCCATGGGTCAGCCGCTGGCGGCCGAAGACGAGTGGACCGCCCTGAGTCACGAGTGAAAGGCGGGGGCCGGCGATGCTCAGCTTCGACACGAATCTCGCCGTGCATGCAGCCAACCGCGACTCGGCCTCGCATGCGCCGTGCCGCGGCTTCATCGAATCGCTCGCGGCCCGCCGCGACGTCGCCATCTGCGAACTGATGCTCGTCGAGTTGTATCTCAAACTGCGGAATGAGCGTATTTTTGCCAGACCACTCACGGCAGCCCAGGCGGTGGCGGTGTGCACGGCCTATCGATCCAATCAGGCGTGGCAATTGATCGACTGCGCTCCGGTGATGGACGAGGTCTGGGACCACGCGACGAAATCTGGATTCGCGTTTCGCCGAATCATCGACGTGCGGCTGGCACGCACGCTGATTCATCACGGCGTGACGGAATTTGCGACGGCGAACGTAAAGGACTTTGCAAAGCTGGGATTTGAACGCGTCTGGAATCCTCTGGCGACCTGAAGGGTGTCGAAAAAGGCGACATTCTGCTTTTTCTTCCAACGCGTATCGACGGACGAATCGAGTAACTGGAAAAAGCAGAATGTCCCCTTTTTTTCCAAAAGCCACCGGCATCCCATGAAACCATTCCCGGTCACGATTCTCTGCGTTCTCGTCACGATGGCCGGCGCGACCGCCGCGGCCGAGGCGATCGATCCGCCGCCGCCGCCGCGGGAGCCCACGATCGCGGCCGCTTCCGACGAGCCCGCCAAGACCGCGGCGGGATTCGGCCTGCCGGCGGGCTTCACCGTCGAACCATTCGCCGCCGAGCCCGACATCGCCAACCCCGTCGCCTTCTCGATCGAC
>JBJTSM010000497.1:0-14772 GCA_046076685.1 Planctomycetia bacterium
CCGGCTGGAGTTGCCCGAGGCATAGACCGTCGGGGCGAGCCCGGCGTAGCGACCGATCGCCTTGGAGTCGGGGAAGCGGCTGAAGTCGCCGATCTCGGCGATCGCGGTCGCGGACACGACCAGACCCACTCCGGGAAGCGATTCGAGGATCGCACGCAGACGAGCGAACTCGGGAGCACGCATCAGCTCGCTGAGACGCCGCTCGCTCTGAGCCCGGTCCTGCTCAATCTCAACGAGCCGACGCTGGTGCTGCCAGAGCATCGTGAGGTCGTCGGCGCTGAATCGCTCCACGCCAGCCAGCAGGTAGCGCTGCAAGGCGGAGGCGTCGAGTCTCGTGGGGCCCGGGCGGTTCACTCTGTTCATAATCGACTTGACGTGGTGCAACACCTTGGCGTGCTGTCGCGAGAGGCCGTTGCGGTGACGCGTCCAGTTGCGAAGCAACTGGACGTTCTCCGGAGGCGCCCAGGCCAACGGCAAGCGGCCATCAGCCAGCAAGAGCGCCACGTTGAGGGCATCCTCCCGATCAGTCTTGATACGCCTGCCGGCAAGTGCCCTGGCACCGCGGGCGTCGCAGAGCACGAGTTGGTCGACCACCGGGTCGAGTTCCGTCCACAGCCAGCGGTAGAATCCAACCGTCTCGACCGCCACAGCGCTCGGCCGCGGCAACGACGAGAAGAACTCGCGGATCCGCTCCCGCGACTTGCAGGCTATTCTTTCAAAAGAGACTTCCCGGTCCTTCGCAGAGACGACACACGCAGTCAGCGTGTCCTTGTGAAGGTCGATGCCAACGAAACAGGCCGCATCACTTCGAGCGATCATCGTGAACTCCATGTAGGGGGTCGAAACACACACACTCAGAGGCAGCGCAACTTCTGCCTCCGACCCCTATATGGTTTCACGTTGGTCGAACTACTCGTGGTGATCGCCATCATCGGCACGCTCGTCGGCCTGCTCCTGCCGGCCGTGCAGGCGGCCCGGGAGGCGGCGCGGGCCTCGGCCTGCCTCAACAACATCAAGCAACTCGCCCAGGGCTGCCTCAATTTCGCGGAGGCCCGTCGCCTCCTGCCGGCCATGCGGCAGGTCGTATCGATCGACCCGTCCAATCCGAGCAGTGCCACAAGCACGAATTTGTTCACGAGCGGCTTCGTGTTCCTGATGCCGTACATCGAAGAACAGCGGCTGTTCGACACGATCAGGACGGGTACGTTCGGCCCAGGCGCAGAAAACGGTACGTTGTGGAACAGGCGGATCAGCGTTATGTGTTGCCCGAGTTCCGGCGACGGTAACCCGGCGAGCTACATGAATGCCACGACGCTCCCGCTGAACAGCCCGTGGTATCCCCGAAATCGCAGCAACTACAAGTTCTGCATGGGCGACTTCCTCAACACCACGCTTGCCAACAATTATCCGTACAACGCGGGAAGTTACACGGCGGCCCAGCTCACGTCGAACCTCGATAATCTGTATCGGCAAAATCACCGCGGACTGTTCGGCTTCGTCCACGATGGCACTACCGGCGGCACGTCGCGGCACCGCAGGCTCAAGGACGTGACCGACGGCATGAGCAAGACGCTCATGCTCGGCGAGGTGGGCAGTGCCACGGGCGGGTATTACGGCAAAGACGTGCGGGGCCGTCTGGCATCAGGGGTCGCCGGCTCGCCGGCGTCTTGCCTCGCCACCGCGGATGGCTTGACCTACAAGAGCAGCACCCAGATCGAACTCATTGCATCCGGAAATACCAACTACATCCCGATGACATCGGCCTGGCACATCGGTCATGCGAACACGGCCGGCTTCTCGACGATCCTGCCGCCGAACAGCCCTTC
Organism: Planctomycetia bacterium; assembly: GCA_046076685.1. Taxonomy (GTDB): domain Bacteria; phylum Planctomycetota; class Planctomycetia; order Pirellulales; family UBA1268; genus CAMCQY01. The sequence goes on from JBJTSM010000497.1 coordinate 1,827, forward strand.
CTGCGCCGACGGCAACTGGTGGCCGTCGAGGGTGCTCGCCAGCGCCAGCAGCTGGCACAACGGCGGCGTGCACGTGGCGATGGCGGACGGCTCGGCCCGGTTCGTCGCCGAATCGATCGACTGTGGTGACTCGAGCATCGCGGCGGAGCCGGCGGCGACGGCGGCGAACCAGAGGAGCCCGTACGGTGTCTGGGGGGCGCTCGGCACATACAGGGGCGGCGAGACCTCATCCGCAGACTTCTGATGCCGCGACCAATGCCGCACCTCACTCGTCGAGGATTCACCGCCGCGATCCTTGCTACGGGCGGCATGGTGATGAGCCTGCCCGGCTGCAGCCGCGGCCCCGCCCTCCACGCGATCACCGGCGTCGTGCGGCATAAGGGCCAGCCCCTCGCCGGCGCCACGGTCGGTTTCTCGGGCCGCCACCCGGAGACGGGACGGCCGGTGCTCGCCGTCGGCACGACCGACGAGCAGGGCCGGTTCACGCTCGCCACCCGGTTCTCTCCCCGCAGCTCTCCGCACGGCGTCGTGGCCGGCGAGCACCGCGTGACGGTGGAGAAGATGGTGCCGCCGAAGAACATGCCGCAGGAGGAGTACGCCAGGCGGACGGCGGCAGGGGAATCGATCCAGCTCGTGCCGCTCTTCGACACGAAGTACTTCAGCGGCGACACGACGCCGCTGTCAGCGAAGGTCCGCGAGGGCGGCCCGCTCGAGTTCGCGTTCGATATTGAGTAGAGATGTGTCGGCGGTTGAAAACGGCGTCCTGTATTCATCTGTGCCCTTTCACCAAGTATGGGTTCGCTCGTTGCGGCTCCTCTTTGTTTGGGCATGTCGTGGCATGCAGCGTAGTTTGCTTCATTGTCGACTTGAACGTCTGGCAGGCCGCGAGCACGACCCAGGGAACGGAGGCATTGTCGCTCGAATGATGATCGGAGTGAGATTGTTCCCGTTGGCCCGTGCCGTCATCCTCGCGGCATGCCTCGCCGCCGGCTGTGTTTTTGCGACCGTGGAAAGCCGGGCAGCGGAGCCTGTGACGGTTGGCTCGAAGGCACAGGTTCTCTCGCACGCGGTGGCGGTGAAGGATGTCTGTGCCTGGCCCAACCTCCAGAGACTCCGCGATGGCTCGGTCGTCGCCACGATCTTCAATCAGCCCTGCCACGGGACTTGGGAAGGGGATGTCGATTGCTGGGCGACCACCGACGGCGGTGCGAGTTGGCAGTTTCGTGGTCGCCCGGCCTCACACGAGCCCACCACCAACCGCATGAACGTGGCTGCCGGCACGAATGCGAAGGGAGAATTAATCGTGCTGGCCAGTGGCTGGGACAACCGCAACCCGCCTCCGCCCGAGGGTAAGCCGACTCCAGCCCCAACGCACCTGCCCCCGCTGCCCATCTGGGTCTGCCGGTCGGCCGACTATGGCAAGACCTGGACCCATGCCGAGGGGGTCGAACTCCCGAGCACAAGCCGCCTCGCCACCGGTCATAAACTGTCCGACAGGCTGATCCCGTTTGGCAATATCATCGCCTTGGGCGATGGCAGGCTCGGGGCCTGCGTGTATGCGTTTGATCAGTCGGAGAAGGACTGCGCCTCCTGCTTCTTCACGAGCGCCGATGATGGCGTGAGCTGGTCGATTGCCTCCGTGATCGGCACGGGGCTGAACGAGACGACGCCCCTGCGGCTGACCAATGGCGACCTGCTCGCCTGTGCCCGCACGATCTGGGTCAAGCAGCCTCCCCATGAGATGCGGCTCGAGCTCTTCCGCTCACGAGACAACGGGGCCAGCTGGACCTCGGAGCAGTCTGCGACCGGACCGATGGAGCACCCGGCGCATCTGCTCGAACTCTCCGACGGCCGGGTTCTGTTGACCTACGGTGACCGGAGTTCAGCGGCGTTTTGGTCGACATTTCCCAACGGCACGCCCGGCAAGGCGGAGTTTGACAACGGCATCGAGGTGCGGATCAGCGCCGACAGCGGCAAGACCTGGAGCCCGCCTGAGCGGATCGCCTGCTTCGACGGTGACGGCGGGTATCCGGCCACGGTCGAGCTCGCCGACGGCCGACTGCTCACGGCTTTCTACGCGAAGCGAACCACCGACCACGAGGGCTACCAGATGGCCACGGTCACGTGGCGGCTGCCGCCGAACCAGTGACGCGTTCTTCAGCGGAGCGTTGACGACCTCGTTCTAAATCGCCCTCATTGCCGTGCAATGTCACTCCTCGACACCTTCTCGCTTACCGGAAAAACGGCCTTGCTCACCGGCGGAGCAGGGCTCTACGGCCGGCAGCTCGTCCGCGGCCTCGCCGAGGCCGGCGCCCGCACCTATATCGCCGCGTGAAATCTCGACGCCCTCGAGGCGGTCGCAGCCTGTCGAGACCGGATCGTCGCGGAGAGCGGCAGGCTGCATGTGCTCGTCAACAATGCCTTTGCCCGCCGCACGCGGGGGCTGTCCGACGACGCGGCCAAGATCGACGAGAGCCTGCATGTCAACGGCACGGGGCTGATCCTCGTCACTCGCGGGCTCGCCAACGCGATCGCCGACGGCGGCTCGATCATCAACATCGGCTCGATCGTGGGGCTCGTGGGGCTCGTGGTGCTCGAGCCGCTCAACTAACCGCGACACCGACATGAGCGGCTGGGTGCCCGGCTATTTCTTCCACAAGGGGGGCATGGCGAACCTCACCCGGTTCTTCGCCAGTTATTTCGGAAGCCGCGGCATCTGCCCGTCCTGCAACGGCAGGCACATGACACAGACGGCGGCCCATCTCGCCGATCGCGTCATCCCGCCGGTGCCCGTACGGCAGTGGGTGATCTCCGTGCCGAAGTGGCTGCGGGGCTTTCTCGCCGACCGACCCCAAGCCGTCGCCGCCGTCACGTGAATCTTCCTCGACGAGATCGAGCGGACTCTGATCACGGCCTCCGGTGTCACCGCTGCTGCCGACACACCGAGTGCTTTCCGCCCGCGGCTCGGTGGCATCTCCTTCCTGCACCGCCTCGGCTCGGCGCTCAACCACCACGTCCACCTGCACGCCTGCGTTACCGACGGTGTCTTCAAAGCGGCTGCTGCCGATGCAGGGGGCGACGCCCCGCCGGCGTTCGTACCGGCCCGACCGATCAACCAGGCCGATCTGGCCGCGCTCACCGAGCGGGTGCGTTGCCGCGTGATCCGGTTCTTCCGGATGCAGCCCCTGCGTCGGGCCCGGCCGCGGTCGCAAGTCCACGCGTCCGGGAGCCAATAGCGTCGTCGAGCTCTCGCCGTTTGAGTTTCTCGATCGTTTGGCGGACCTGGTCCCGCCGCCGCGGAAGCATCGGCATCGCCCGCCGATTTGAAACAAGCCAGGAGTATTCTCGCCAAACCACAAGCTCAGGCCCGCCGTCACTTCGCTCGCGAACGGCAACATCGGCAAGCGGGGGGAGGCCGGTGCCGGTGGGCTCGTGGCCCGCCCGCCGACTGGGGCGAGTTCGTGCAGATCCATGACGATCGCGACGTCTTTACAAGCCTCGCCCGACGAACTGCCCGCGATCGATATTCACAGCCTCTCACCCGCGTCGGACACGAGGTGTCGAAGCCCCTGGAACGGCCGACGAAGACACGGTCTGCGCGGACGCGAGAAAAACTTCACAGCAGGGGATGCGCGGCGTTTTGGCGAACCGCCTTCGGATGGCCAAAACGCCCAAGCCCGCTGCTCAAGGGCAGTCCGTCAGCCGGAAGACCGGTGCGGAAGTGCCATTGACCGGGCTATCCTTTGGATTCGAAGCAGACCGCGCCTTTAAGTGGCATGCCAAGTGCTGGAGTACTGTTGCGTTCCAAGCTATTTGCGTTGAGTGCGATCTTTGATAGCATAAAACCTGTTTCTTATCGGCATCAACGTCATGTGCGAAATACGCATGACATATCGAGAAGGGCAGCCAGATGCACACAATCAATTCCCGATCTCGCTTCGCGCTTATGCTGGGTGCCGCAGCATTCTGGGGCTGCGCGGGATCGCTGCATGCCGCCGATGAGAAAACCGGCTGGTGGCCGCCATTCGTGCCCGATGTGCCGGTGCCCGCCGCGGCGGAGCCGATTCAATCGCCGGCCGGCGGTGAAACGCTCGTGATCGAAGGGGCTGAGTGCGCCGGTATCAGCGGCTTTCGCGCCGACTGGGATCGGCCGATTCCGCTCGCCGCCGACGGCGCCACCCGCGTGGTGAGCCCCGGCGAGAAGTTTGGCTCATCGCCCGTGGCGGTGTGGGACGATCCGGCCAAGCCCGGTGCGATCGCCTGCGATGCCGTGCACCGTTCGCTGCTCGTGCGTTTCCCCGGCGCCGCCGAGCAGATCGCTGCGGCGATCGGCCAAGGCAAGGCGATCGTCCGCGCCGAAATCGTGCTCCCCTCAAACGGCACGGAACTCTTCCCGCCGCAATACAACGGCCCCCCGGGCCTGAGTTTCCTGGGCGACCTGTGGGTGAAGCAGGAGCCGCAGTGGCATCTGGTGGCCTGGGGCCTCAAGCAGCCCTGGATCAGCGACCGCGAACTGGGGCCGACCTACAACGCCTTCATCAACGGGGCCGGTTACTGGGCCGGCTTCGGCGCGCGGGTGCCGGGCAGCGATCGTGTCGCGAAGCACTTCGGGCCGGCAGCGCTGGCCGGGAAAAACGCCGAGGGACAAGCCGAGGGGCGACTTGATATCACCGCCAGCCTCGACGATCCTGAGTTTGGCGCCGACCTCGGTGGCCGTCTGCGGCGCCTGGCCGACTGCGGCTTCCTCGTGCGGAAGTGGGAGGTCTACGACGCCTCGTTTTGGCGCGGCACCTATGAATGGGGCACCGCCACCGGCGGCCGCGGCCTGCTGCTCGCCGCGCCGAAGCTGATCGTGCACCTCGGGCCCGGCAAACCGCAGACGGTCCGCCTGCCGCCGCCCGCCGACGTGCGCACGCTGGCCACGACGCTCAGTGGCGGCAAGGGGGGGAAGCCCACGGCCGTCATGCCGACCAAGGAGCAGATCGCGGAGTGGATCGCGCGGTTCGGCCGTCGCCAGCCCGAGTGGATGGACGCCGCCACATGGGCCCGCACGCAGCAGTTATGGACGCTCGAAAAGAAGCCGCTGCCGCACGGCTTTCCCGACACACCCGAGGCCTATGCCACGTGGATCGATGGCCTGCTCGCCAAGCCGCCGCGGCAGTGGAACGGCTGGGATGCGCCCGAACTGGGGGCTCTGCCGCTGCGCTACGGCGCGGCGTTGCCGGCGCCGCTGATCGAGCACTTGCGGCTCTATTGGTGGGCCTGGCTGATGCCCGACCGCGACACCGTGCAGGGCTTCGATTACGCAGGCGCGAACTACCGCTTCGTGAATGGCAGTGTGGGCCTCAAGGGGGCCACCGAGTATTACGCCAAAACCCACGACTGGCGCGGCAACTTCTCAATCTACCGCTCCTACTGCCGCGAGATGGGCACGATGAACTTCAATCACTGGGCGAGCGCGGGCACGCTGCTCGGCGGCGCCTTGCTCGAGAGCCCGCGGGCCATTGCAGAGGGCCGTCACGGTCTGGCGTCATTTCCGCTCAAGACCTGGTGCTGGTTCGACGGCTCGACCCAGGAGTCGATCGACCACTATTACTTTTCGATGTCGCTGGCCGCGCAGAAGGTCTTCGCCGACTTCGGCCCCACGGTCGAGGATCAGTTGATGGGCCAGGCGATCCTCGCCAAGTCGGTGGGCGAACTCGCCAGTTGTCTGCACCCCCGGCTCAATCGCTTCACCTCCAGTTCCACCCGCACCGGCATCGCCTACACGCTGGCGATCCAGGACGGCCTCAACCATATGCTGCACACCCTGATGCCCGAGGGCGCGCTGGCCGACCTGGGCAGTGAAACCGTCGGCGACGGTGGTTCGTGCACCCTGCCGGTCATCGGCCACGAATATCCGCCGGGGCTCGTCGCCTCGGTGACCCTCGACGGCCCGTGGGCGCCGGCCTGGTATGGCCCCGCCTTTGCCGCCAAGCCGGTCCCCTACCAGATGACCGCCAGCTACAAGATGTGGGGCGGCTACGGCCAGACGCCGCTGTGGAAACGCAGCTTCCAGGGCCGCGATTACGGTGTCGCCAGCGTCGACATCGCCCAAGGCGAATGCGTTCCCTTCCTGGTGCACTGGCGGCGCACCGCGGCGCCAGTGAAGCAGGCGGCAGACCTGGGCATCCTGATCGGCCGCTACGGCTGCAACCGCACCGAACTGCTCGACTCCTTGTTCACCGGCGGGAAGACGAAGCGCAATCCCTGTGGCATTGTCGGCATGCAGGGCGGTCCGCTCTGCACGATCCAGCATCGCAACCGGCTGATCGTGCTCGGCTCGCCGGCCAAAGGGCTGCCCTACGGGCGGCTCGCGCCGACGGAGATCACGAGCATCCAGACTACGCTCGGGCTGATCACGCTGCACACGGGCTGGGAACTGTTGCTCGATGGCAAGCCTGCCGCGCTGCCGGTGAAGGCCAAGGCCGGCCAGCGGCTGGTGATCCACGACGGGGTCGCCTCTATCGGCATCATCCCGTTGCCCGGCACCGACCTGGGCCGCGACATCGAGGTCGAGGTGACAGTCGACGGCGTGCCGACCGAGATGCAGGGGGGCGGCACGCTGGCCGAGGCGCTCCGCATCAACGCCTACAACTACCGCGGCGCACCGTTGCCGAAAGAGCAGTGGAGTTCCGACAAAGTCGACGACGCCTGGGGCGGCTACTGCATCCAGGCCGCAGACTCGAGCGAGTTCAAAGATGCCGCGGCCTTCGACGCGCATCTCGCCAAGGGGAAGATCGCGGCGGCCTGGAACGCCGACAAGCGGCAGGTCGATCTGACGTGGACGCTCGGCGACGACACGATGGCCTGCACGTTCGTGCCCGCGGCCCCGCTGGGCCAGCCCACCAGCCAGGCGTTGCCGGAGCGCACGGTCAACGGCAAGTGGCTCTATCTGCCCCCCGACATGGATCGGGAGTGCGATCTCTCGGCGATGGGCACGAGCGGCCGGTTCGAAAAGAACGGGGCGATCTTCGAGGGTGAGGGCAAGCGCATGGGCTATCTGCTCACCGACCCGGCGCACGGCATCTATGAGGCATGGAATCCGTTCCCCGAACCGAGCGCGTTGGCCCTGGTTGCTCCCGGCGGCGGCCGCATCGAGGCGGTCGGCAAGGTTGGCATCACTCGCATCACCGCCTTTACCAAGGAAAACCGGGTGGCGATCGACGGCGCCGTGCCGGGGCCCGGCCGTGCCAAGGTCGTGGCGATCAGCGGCTGGCCCGCGGGCGTGCAGGTGCTGCTCAACGGCCAGCCTGTGAAAACGGTGGCGAGCGAAGTCGATGGCAAGCCGGCGGTGCTCGTGCCGCTGGACGGCAAGGCGATTCCCGGTTCGGAGAAGCTCGGGGAGGAACTGAAGACCTTGCGCGACGAACGCGCCTGGGCCGCCCGGCAGTGGCGGGTCGAATTCGGGAAAAGCTGTAGCGGGAAAGCGCGAGAGGCTGGCGGCACCGGGGCGATCGGCCCGCAGGTCTGGCATGTGTCGCCCGGCATACGCGAGGAGCAGGAGATTCGTTCCTTCGGCTATCTGAACAACCCCAATCTCGCGGACGATCCGGCGCGGGCACGGCAGGTGAATCCGCCGCCCGGCCGCTATGACGTCGTGATCCGGCTCAAGGTGGCCGACGACACCACGGCCAAGCCGCTGCTCACCCTCTGGCTGGATGAGAAGCCGCTCACGCTTCGGGCCGACGAGATCGCCGCCGCCGGCGCCTACGTCGAACACCGCCTGCCGTTCGAGAAACGCACGCCGCAGGAGGTCTACGTCAGTTGGAAACTGTGGTGTACGGGCGAAGTCGAAACGTGGCTCGACCAGATGGCCCTGGTGCCCGTGCCCTGAAAGAGAAAAGAAAAAGCAGAATGTCCCCTTTTTCCACAACAGGAAACGATATGAAACGTCTGCTGCTCGTGGCTTCGCTTTTGGTTTCACTCGTGGCTTCGCTTGTGACCGTGCCGGCCGTCGAGGCAAATGAGGAATTCGTCGGCCCGTTTCCGAGTTGGGTCAACGCGAAGACCGAATACGGCCTAATCGGCGACGGCAAGGCAGACGACACCGAGGCCCTGCAGAAGGCGCTCGACACGTTCCTTCAGAAGGGCGCCGCGCTCTACCTGCCGGCAGGCACGTATCGCATCACCAAGACGCTGGACATGGTCGCCCAGCAGCAGTTTCAGATTGTCGGCGAAGACCCGGCCACGACCATCATCAAGTGGGACGGCGCGGAAGGTGACGAGGAGGCGATGCTGTCGTGCAACGGCGTCTGCTACGCGAAGTTTTCGCGGCTCACCTGGCACGGCGGCGGCAAGAACATCACGGCCGTCTATCATCGCTGGGGCCAGGACCGCGGGGGCGTGGGCACCGGGCTCGAACACGCCGACGAGCACTTCGTCGATGTCGCCTTCGGCATCCGCGCCGGCAAGCCCAAGCGGCACCTGATGGATGCGGAAACCATGGTCGTGCGCTGCCGCTTCGTGCGATGCTCGGTGGCGGGGGTGCGCATCCAAAGCTTCAACGCGCTCGACTGGTTTATCTGGGACTCGGAGTTCGACGACTGCGAAGTCGGCATCACCAACGATCCTGGCGCCGGGCACTTCCACGCCTACCGCAACATTTTCCGCCGTTCGAAAGTGGCCGACGTCACCCTGCGCAATGCCTCGTATTTCGGCATCCGCCACAACCTTTCTCTCGAGTCCAATCGCTTCTTCGAGGGGCGCGACATCAACGGCTGGGCGGTGCAGGTGACACTGCAGGGAAATACGGTGATCGACCCGCGCAAGCCCGTTGCGATCCAGGTCGCCAATGTCGGGCCGATGGTGATGCTCGACAACGCGATCCGCAGTCGCGACGACGTGGGTGAAGGGCCGGTAGTCACGATGGACGCCAACATGGACGGCCAGTTTGTCGCCGTCGGCAACACGTTCACGGTCGCCAAGCCGTTCGTGGCCCGCGGCCAATTCCTGGAATTGGAGACCAAGACCGTTGCGGCCGCGGCGATTGGGAGGCCGGATCTGCCGGGTGCCATCACGTTGCCGAGCCTGAACCGCACCGTTCTCGAGGTTCCGCGGGGTGCGAACGCCGCCACGCTGCAGGAACTCGTCGACAAGGCCGGACAGTTTCAAGGCAAACGGCCGGTGATTCATTTCCCGTCCGGCGTCTACTCGCTCGACAAGACCATCACCGTGCCAGCGGGGCTCGACGTGCAGTTCGTGGGCGATGCTGGCTACGAGGCCACGAAGCTGAAGGCGGAGGTGCCCGAAAACGGGCCGGCGTTCGTTCTGGCCAGTCCGGCCCGGGCCACGTTCCGCGACCTCTCGCTTGTCGGCGACCGCACGAATGTCAATGTCGGCATCATCGTCGCCGGCGCTGATCAGCCCGGCGCGCGGATTACCGGCGATGGCCTCGATGTCTCGCACAACCGCGAGGTCGGTCTGCTCGTCGACGGCGTGGAGCATACCGATCTGAGCTTCCGCACCTTCTATCACTCCGGCAACCAGCTGAGCGTCAAGGTGGTCGGGAGCCCAAACGCCAAGGCCGGCAAGCCCGTGGTGGCGCGGACGGCCCTCTTTGGCGGTGCGTCGAGCAACAACCAGTTTTCCTACGATGTCGCCAACGGTGGCCGATTGCTCGTTCTCGACACGTGGTACGAAGGCGCGCCGCCGACGTTTCTCAAGATGACCGAGGGCGGCACGTTCACGATGAACGGTGGGCAGATCGCGCCGGGCCGGCCTGGCCCGAATGCAGACCCCACCGACCCCAGCTTTGCCGGCGTGGTGCTCGAGAATTTCCGCGGACGTACCACGTTCCTGGGAGTCCGCTTCCAAACCCGCGCGGTGATTGCCGGCGACACCGACGACACGAACGTTCTGCTGATGGCCGCAAGCTTAAACTTATTTGGGTACCGCGACAATCTGTTCCCGTCGCCGCCGCCGAAGGCGCATGTGGCCATGGTGTTCTCGACCCGCTCCGCGGCGAAAGACGAAGGCCTGCCGCCGAGCCGCTTTGTGCCGGATTTCGGCACAGCCGACGCCGCCTGGGTGCTGCAGATGCTCGCGCAGGTACGGGCCGACACTCCGCGGCCGCTGACAGCACTACCGAAAGACGTGACCGACGTCCGCTTCTACCGCACCAAAGTCAGCCATTTTGCCACCGGCATCAAGGTCGAGGCCCGGTAGTCCGTCCGGGGAGAAAAAGGGGACATTCTGCTTTTTCCCCACCAGCGCCGCGGAGCGACAAGCCGCTGTTTGAAAAAGCAGAATGTCCCCTTTTTCCCTTCGCGGGCTGGCGTCCGGCCACCACGTGCCAGATCACGGGCACGGTGACCGTGGACGGAAGGCCGGTCGGCCGGGGCTTCGTGAGTTTTTGCCGGCTCGACAAGGTGCAGCAGCCCTGCGAGGTGCGGATCGTGAACGGCCGGTTCGACGTCGATGCGCGGAGCCTGCTCGGGCCCGGGCGATATCTCGTGCAGTGCACGGCGGAATCACCCGACGCGAAGCACCTGCCGCCGGAGCATGATGGGACCGTTACGCCCGGGGCCAAGCCGCCCGAGGATTTCAAGCCTGAGAACCGCCCCTATCTCTCCGACGCCTGGCACAGCAAAAGCACGCTCGAGGTGACGCTCGTGCTGGGCGGCAACCGCGTGGACATCGCGGGCCCCCGCGACGGCCCGCCCGCCCTCCGCGACCGGTGACGGGTCGCCCCGCATCGCGGCGGCGTCTGCACTCGACGCAGGTGCACACGGTGGCTGGCCGGATTCCGCAGATTACCAATCTGCGGCTACGGGTGGGACGGCGAGGGTACTTGACGCCCGGTTTATACGCCTGTACACTCTTTCTTCGCAGACGCAATTCGCTCGCAGGACTCTCCCGTGAACACTTACCGCATCTACGAAGACTTCAAGGCGACGCTCGGCGACGCGGCAGCGAAGTCCCTCGCTCAGACACTGGGGACCATGTTCGAGGAGCTCAAAGATACGGTCACCAAAGAGGATTTCCGAATTCTCCGCGAATCGATCGACGCCAACGTCTCCCGGCTCGACGGAGCGATGGCGAGGTTGGCCGACGGGCAGGTAAAGCTTGTCGAGGCCCAAGGCCGCACCGACGCGAGGATGGCTGAGCTGGCCGCCGGCCAGTCGCGGCTTGTCGAGGCGCAGGCCCGCACCGACGCGAGGATGGCTGAGCTTGTCGAATCGCAGGCCCGCACCGACGTGAAGATGGCTGAGCTTGTCGAGGCACAGGCAGACACCGAGCGGCAGATGAAGACATTGGCCGAAACGATGCAACGGCTCACGATCCGCACCGATACGGTCGTCGGTCACACGTTTGAACTGCGGTTTCGCGACCGGCTCACCTCCTACCTCGGCAGGTTTCTGCGTCGGGGGAAGGTGGTCGGCAACGACACGCTTCTCGATACGATCGAACCCCGCGTGACGACGGAGGAAGTCGAGGATTTCCTCCGGGCCGACATCGTCGCCAAAGGGATTGTCGACGGCGCGGAGACGTATGTTGTCGTCGAGGTGTCATCGACGGGCGACACGAACGACATCCTTCGCGCGGAGCGCAGGGCCGCGATCCTCCGCAAGGCTGGGCTTGCCGCCATTCCGCTCGTGGCCTGCGGTGCCATCCTGCCGGAATCGCTCGACTTCGCCCACCGGTCGGGCGTGCGCGTCTGGTGCAATGGATCCATCGCCGACGCCGCCGCCTAGGTGAGAGGGGCTGGAAAAAGGGGACATTCTAGAATGTCCCCTTTTTCACGCGTGGCGGAGCCAGTAGCCGCCGTCCACGCGGAGCGTCGTGCCCGTGATGTAGTCGGCCTCGTCCGACGCTAGAAACGCAGCCGCATGGCCGATGTCGTCGGCCGTGCCGAGCCGGCCCCATGGCAGCTCTGCCGCCTGCTCGTCGAGGCACGCGTCGCCAAACGCCTTCCGCTCCGCCGGCGTGTCGATCCAGCCCGGCTCGATCACGTTGACGTTGATCCGATGCGGGGCGAGCTCGGCGGCGGCCACGAACGCCATCTGGTTGAGGCCCGCCTTGGCGGCCGAGTAGGCGGCACAGTGCGCATGCACCATCTCCGCCTGCACGCTCGAGATGAAGATGATCTTGCCGCGGCCACCCCGGGCCACCATGTGGCGGGCCACGAACTGCCCCATGAAAAAACTGGCGGCGAGCGTGCCCTGGAGCGTGCGGTCGAGCAGGTCGGGCGGACAATCAAGAAACGCCGCCCGCCGCGAGAAGGCCGGCACGTTCACGAACACGTCGATCCGCCCGAGAGCCTCGATCGCCCGGGCCACGAGCCGCTCGCCCGCGGTCCGGTCGAAGGCGTCGCCGGCGAAGATCATGGCCCGCCGGCCGAGCGATTCGATCTCGGCCGCCGTGGCCAGCAGGTCGTCGTTTTCCTCCAGATCGTTGAGCGCCAGATCGGCGCCGGCCCGCGCGAGGGCCACCGCGCAGCCGCGGCCGATGCCCCGCCCTGCTCCGGTCACAAAGGCCATCTTTCCCGCGAGTTTTTCGGCGGGGGAATTGTTCATCGGTTCGTTCCTGCATCCAGTGGCCGCGGCCGGCGCGGCAGCGTGAGCGCCACGAAGAGCCCGGTGCCGACGAGCACCGCGCAGGTGACGAAGCTCGCCCGGAATCCCGTGGCCGGGTCGACCGCGCGGCCCACGACGTCGGCGATCCGGCCGAAGATGAGGCCGAATGGCGCGGCGAAGACGAGGAGCAGCAGGGCGCAGGCGAGGTTACGACGCATCTCGGTCGGCCGGGACGACGAGAGGACGTAGTTCGTGACGTAGGCGCCAAACAGCTCGCCGCCGCCGTAGATCTGGAACGTGGCGAGGTAGGCGAGGCCCGTCGCGACGCAGGCGTAGAGCGGCGTCAGGAGGCAGAGGCTGCCCGTGGCGAGCAGGCCGGCGAGCGGGTG
>JBJTSM010000498.1:0-3254 GCA_046076685.1 Planctomycetia bacterium
CGCGTGGCGAAGAACGGCGAGATCGCCGTCAAGTGGCAGAACTTCTACACCGGCATCGCCGAGAAGGTGGCCCGCCCATGAAGCAGCACCAGCGGAACGACCCGGGCGGCCGGAACGTGAGCGGACAGAATGGCGGCGGCGGCGGGCACCACGACGCCCCCAGCCCGGGCCCGCTCGGCCGGCTGGCCGACTTTCTCGACGACCGCACCGGCTATCGGGCCGTCGTGCACGAGGCGCTCTACGAGCGGGTGCCCGGTGGCGCGCGGTGGCGCTACGTCTGGGGCAGCACGCTCGTGTTCGCCTTCATGACGCAGGTGATCACCGGGCTCGTGCTCTGGGCGAGCTATTCGGCCAGCGCCCAGACGGCGTGGGAGAGCGTCTACTACATCCAGCACGAGATGACCGGCGGCTGGCTGCTGCGCGGCATCCACCACTTGATGGCGCAGGCGATGGTGGTGCTGCTGGCCCTGCATCTCATGCAGGTGGTGATCGACGGCGCCTACCGCGCGCCGCGGGAGGTGAATTTCTGGCTGGGGCTCGTGCTCATGATGCTCGTGTTGGGCATGGCGTTGACCGGCTACCTGCTGCCCTGGGATCAGAAGGGCTACTGGGCCACCCGCGTGGCGACGAACCTCGCAGGCCTCGTGCCGCTGGTCGGCCCGTCGCTCCAGCAGGTCGTCGTCGGCGGGCCCGACTACGGCCACCACACCCTCACGCGCTTCTTCGCGCTCCATGCCGGCTTCCTGCCGGCCACGCTCGTGCTCATGCTCCTCGTGCATCTCTCGCTGTTCCGCAAGCACGGGCTCTGCGCGAAGCAGCCGCTCCGCGGGCCCGACGAGATGTTCTGGCCCGACCAGGTGCTCAAGGACGCCGTGGCGATGCTGGCGGTGATGGCCGTGGTGCTCGGCGTGATCCTCCTGCCGGCCGTGCGGGCGATGCTCGAAGGCCGGCCGATCGTGCCGGGCGAGCTGGGGGCGGAACTCGGCGCGCCCGCCGATCCCTCGCAGCACTACGCGGCGGCGCGGCCGGAGTGGTATTTCCTGTTCCTGTTCCAATTCCTCAAGGTCTTCGAGGGCTGGGGGGCGACGGGGGAATTCTTCGGCGCGATCGTGGTGCCGGGGCTGGTGATGGGTGTGATGTTCCTGATGCCGATCCTGGGGCGGTGGCAGCTCGGCCATCGGTTCAACGTCGCCTTCACGTTCGCGCTCCTGGCGGGCGTCGGCCTGCTCACCGCCATGGCCACGAGCGAGGACTATGCCGCCCTCTGGGCCGACCGGGCCGCGTTTGCCGACGTGGAGAAAGTGCTGGAAGAGACGGAGAACGACAAGGCGAGAATCGCCGCGCACTTCGGCAACGACGCCACGAAGATCGCCGCCTTCGAGGCCCGTGCGAAGAAGCTCGACCGCATCCGCCACTCGCAGTCGTTCCTCGACGCGGTCGCGCAGGCCAAGGCCGACGCCGCGCGATCGATCGAACTGGCCGGCCGGCCGGAGCGGATTCCGCCGGCGGGCATGCTGGAACTGGTTCGCAACGACGCCCTCAGCCAGGGGCCGAAGCTGTTCGCGCAGCACTGTGCGAGCTGCCATGCCCATGTCGATCCGGCTTCGCCCGAGGCGGAAGCGGTGCTGGCCAAGGCCTCGGCCGCCAACCTGTTCGGGTTCGGCACCGCGGCCTGGGTGCGGGGCCTGCTCGACCCGAAGCAGGTGGCCGGTCCGGCCTACTTCGGCAACACGGCGCACAAGGAGGGTGACATGGTGAACTTCGTGAAAAACGACCTCGCCGATGCGGCCACGTGGAAGCCCGACGACATCGAGGCGGTGATCGCGGCGCTGTCGGCTGAAGCCGGGCGGGGCGGGGCGGCCGCGGCCGTCGTGGAGAAGGGCAGGGCGCTGATCGCCGCCGACGACCGCTGCGGCTCGTGCCACACCTTCCGAGACAACGGCGTCGCCGCCGGCAGCGCCCCCGACATCACCGGCTGGGGCGGCCGCGAGTGGCTGGTGGGGATCATCGTCGATCCGACGCACGAGCGGTTCTACGGCGAATCGAACGACCGGATGCCGAGCTTCGGCAAGGCCGAGGAGGGCGCCGCGCCGATGCTCAACCGCCGGCAGATCGAGTTGGTCGCCGACTGGCTCCGCGGCGACTGGTATCGTCCCGCTGGCGGCCACTGACGCCGGGGATGGGGGATGGGTCGGTGCACCATCCCGTCGCTGGCGCTCAGGGCTTGTATGGGAGCCGTCGCGGTTCCCCATACAAGCCCCCGGCGCGAGCCGGGGGATGGAGCGACGTCCGGCGGCGCTTCATGAACCGTCGCGGTTCCCCATACAAGCCCCCGGCGCAAGCCGGGGGATGGCCGGGGGATAACCGGCCGGCCGGCGCAGCGGCGTTACGAGATGCCGCCGAGGACGGTGGCGCGGGCGACCCGGCCGACTCCGAGCATGTAGGCGGCCGTCCGCAGCTGCACCCGCCGCGACGAGGCGAGCTGCCAGACGTGTTCGAAGGCCTCGCCCAGGATGCGGTCGAGCTCCTGCCGCACGCGGTTGATGCCCCATTGGTAGTGCTGCCGGTTCTGCACCCATTCGAACCAGCTGGCCGTCACGCCGCCCGCGTTCACGAGAATGTCGGGCACGACCACGATCTCGCGGCGGTCGAAGATCGCGTCGGCCTCGGGCTCGGTCGGGGCGTTGGCCGCCTCGACGATGATCGGGGCCCGCACGGCGTCGGCGTTGCCGGCGTGGAGCACGCCGCCGAGCGCCGCCGGGATGAGCACGTCGCAGTCGAGGGCCAGCAGTTCGGCATTGGTGAGCACATCGGCGCCGCGGTAGCCCTCCAGCCGGCCTCCGTTGGCCTGGGCGTGTTTGAGGAGGTCGTGCACGTCGAGGCCGTCGGCTTTATGAAAGCCCGCGGTGGCGTCGCTCACCGCGACGATCCGGCACTCGGCGTCGCGGAGGAAGCGGGCCGTGTGGGAGCCCACGTTGCCGAAGCCCTGGATGGCGATTCGCGTGCCGGGAATGCGGCGGCCCAGCCGGCTCAACAGCTTGAGCGTGAGGCTGCCGACGCCGCGGCCGGTCGCCTCGTCACGCCCCGGGATCCCGTGATACTCGACCGGCTTGCCCGTGACGCAGGCCGGCGCGAAGCCGTGGTACTTGCCGTATTGGGTCATGATCCACGCCATCACTTCGGGGCTCGTGCCCATGTCGGGCGCGGGGATGTCGACGTCGGGGCCGAAGAGATCGTGGATGGCATCGACGAAC
>JBJTSM010000499.1:0-3610 GCA_046076685.1 Planctomycetia bacterium
GACCATGTCGCCGTCGCGAACCAGGGCGATCGGCCCGCCGTCCTGGGCCTCGGGCACCACGTGCCCGACGATGAAGCCGTGGGAGCCGCCCGAAAACCGTCCGTCGGTGATGAGCGCGACGTCGTTGCCGAGCCCCGCCCCGACGAGCGCCGAAGTGGGCGTGAGCATCTCCGGCATGCCCGGGCCGCCCTTCGGCCCCTCGTAGCGGATGATCACCACGTCGCCCCGGTGAATGCCCCCCTGCTCGAGCGCGGCGAGCATCGCCTCCTCGCTGTCGAACACGCGGGCCGGTCCGCGAAACCGCGAGCCTTCCTTGCCGGTGATCTTGGCCACGGCGGAGTCCGGCGCGAGGTTGCCGTGGAGGATCGTGATGTGCCCGGTCGGCTTGATCGGGTGCTCGACCGGCTGGATGATCTTCTGACCGGCGGCGAGCCCCTTGCTCTAGGCCAGATTTTCGGCGAGCGTCTTGCCGGTGCAGGTCATGCAGTCGCCGTCGAGCAGCCCCTTGTCGAGCAGATACTTCATCAGCCCGCTCGTGCCGCCGATCGAGTGGAGATCCTCCTGCACGAACTTGCCGCTCGGCTTCAGGTCGGCGATGTAGGGAATCCGCCGCGAGACCCGCTGGAAGTCGGCCGGCTCGAGCGTCACGTTGACCGCCCGGGCCATCGCGATCAGGTGGAGCACGGCGTTGGTGGAGCCGCCGAGCGCCATCAGCGTGACCATCGCGTTTTCGAAGCTGCGGCGGGTCATGATGTCGCGCGGCTTGAGATCGAGCTCCAACAGGCGGCGGATCGCCGCGCCCGCCCGGAGGCACTCGTCGATCTTGCCGGGATTCTCCGCCGGAATCGACGCCGAGTCGGGCAACGCCATCCCGAGCGCCTCGATCGCCGTGGCCATCGTGTTGGCGGTGTACATCCCGCCGCAGGCGCCGGCCCCGGGGCACGAATGCCGCACGATGTCGCTGCGGCGGGCGTCGTCGATCCGCCCGGCGACATACTCCCCGTAGCACTGGAACGCCGACACGATGTCGAGCGACGTGCCATCGGCCAGGTGTCCCGGCCGGATCGTGCCGCCGTAGACCATGAGGGCGGGGCGGTTGAGCCGGCCCATGGCGATCAGGCAGCCGGGCATGTTCTTGTCGCACCCGGGAATGGCCACGAGCCCGTCATACCACTGGGCCTGCATGACCGTCTCGATCGAGTCGGCGATGATGTCGCGGGAGGGCAGGGAGAAGCTCATGCCGTCGGTGCCCATGGAGATGCCGTCGCTGACCCCGATCGTGTTGAACCGCATCCCCACCATCCCGGCCGCCGTCACGCCCTCGCGGACCTTCGCCGCCAGCCTGTCCAGATGCATGTTGCAGGTGTTGCCCTCGTACCACATGCTGGCGATGCCGACCTGCGGCTTGTCGAGGTCGGCGGGCTGGAGGCCGGTGCCCAAGAGCATCGCCTGCGATGCCCCCTGCGAACGCGGCTGGGTGATCCGGGAGCTGTAGCGATTGAGGATGGTGGAGGCGGTCGTGCTGGGCATGGCGTTTTCCTTGGGGTTTCGTGCAGAATAGTTTCTGTCTCCCCCGTTTGAAAGATGCAGGTGAAAGGTGCCGGTGCGTCCCGAATTCGTGTTCCTCGACCTGGGAAACGTGATCGTTTCGTTCGACCGGGAGCGGGCCTTCCGCCAGATGGCCGAGGCCACCGGCGGCGACCTGGCGGCCATCCGCGGCGTGCTCCTGGAGGGCGACCTGCAAACCGCGATCGAACGCGGCCTGATCGACTGGGCGGAATTCCACGTGGAGTTCTGCCGCCGCACGGGCACCAGGGTCGACCGCGATGCCCTGGCCCATGCCGCCAGCGACATGTTCGAACTCAACGTCGACATGCTCCCGGTGATCGCCGGACTGGAGCGAACGGGCTGCGGACTGGGCATCCTCTCGAACACCTGCGGACCGCACTGGGAGCACCTGCTGGCCAGGCGTTATGCGGTGTTGCCGGGCAACTTCACGAAGCTCGTGCTCAGCCACGAGGTGCGGTCGCTCAAGCCCGAACCCGACATCTACCGGGTCGCGACCGAGCAGGCGGGCGTGGCACCCGAGCGGATCTTCTTCTGCGACGACATCCCCGCCCACGTCGAGGCCGCCCGGGCCGCCGGCTGGCAGGCCGAGGTGTTCACGTCGGCCGCGGCACTGGCCGACTCGCTCGACCGGCGCGGCCTAAAGCTCGGGCTGTGACGCGGGGCCTGCTCCGGGCTGGAAAACGTCCGCGCATCACTGCCCACCGAACCAACGCATCCCGTGACGGATCAGCTCGGCCTCGTCGAATCGGCCCTCCATCACGACGGCACCATCGATGACGAGCACCGGCACGCGGGTGCCGTAACGACGCTGCAGGACCGGCTCCGCGTCGATATCGACGAGTTCCACGGTCCCGGGCGGGACATGGGCGGCAAGCATGTCTTCCGCCTGCTCGCAGAGATGGCAGCCCCGGCGGGTATAGAGCAGACACGGCATCGTTCGGCTAGAATACCGGGGAGAGTCGGCCGCGTCAGCGGCCTCCGTCGCCCCCTCCCCGCAAGGCTTCCCCCGTCCCGCATGCCCGAATCAGCCTCCCAGCCCGGCCAGACCATCGACGAGTTTCTCCGCGTCGTCCGGGCCAGCGGTCTGGTCGAGCCGGACCTGCTCGACGAGGCCGTCGCGCCCTGGGCGGGCGTCAAGGGCACCGTTCCCGAGGGCTGCATCCAGGCACTGCTCGACAGCGGGCTGCTGACCGCCTGGCAGATGGAGCAACTGCGCAAGGGCCGCCACAAGGGCTTCGTGCTCGGCAAATACAAGCTCCTGCGGCTGCTCGGGGCGGGAGGCATGAGCAGCGTCTACCTCGCCGAGCACCTGACCCTCCACAACAAGGTGGCCATCAAGGTGCTGCCCGTGAAGCGGGTCGACCAGACCTCCTACCTCGCCCGCTTCGAACGCGAGGCGCAGGCGTCGGCACGGCTCAACCATCCGCACATCGCCCGGGCGTTCGACCTCGACACCTCCGGCACGATCCACTTCATAGTGATGGAATACATCGACGGCACCGACCTCCATGCCCGGGTCAAGGAGGACGGCCCCCTGCCGATCAGGGAAGCCGCCGAATGCATCCGTCAGGCGGCGCTCGGGCTCCACTACGCCCATGAAGAGGGGCTGGTGCACCGCGACATCAAGCCTGCCAACCTGATGATCGACAAGCGGGGGCACGTGAAGATCCTTGATCTCGGCCTGGCGTTGGCCAACGATGACGACGACGACGCCTCGCTCACCAAGGAGCACGACGAGAAGGTGCTGGGCACGGCCGATTATCTCGCCCCCGAACAGGCAAAGGACAGTCACAAGGCGGACCGCCGCTCCGACATCTACTCGCTGGGGTGCTCGCTCTACTATCTGCTCGTGGGCAGGGCGCCGTTTGCAAAGGGATCACTGGCCGAACGCATCCGTGCCCACATGAACGAGCCCGCCCCCAACCTGCTCGACGCGCGGCCCGACGCGCCGGCCGCGATCGTCGAACTCTACTTCCGCATGATGGAGAAGCACCCCGACGCGCGGTATCAGACGGCGCAGGAAGTGGCGGACGCGCTCGGC
>JBJTSM010000500.1:0-2096 GCA_046076685.1 Planctomycetia bacterium
GTCTACGCCTCGAGCCGCGGCGGCTATGCCTCGCACGATCCCGCGGTCCGCGAGGGCACGATGGAGCCGCTGCTCGACCTCGTGCTCGAGAAGATTCCGGGCCCCGTCGTCGACCAGACCGCGCCGCTGCGGATGCTCGTCACCACGCTCGACTGGTCCGACTACGTCGGCCGGATCGCGATCGGCCGGCTCGAATCGGGGCTCCTCGTGAAGGGGGCGCCGCTGCTCCGCTCCACGGCCGGTGGCGGACTCGTGCCGGCAAAGGCCGTGGGCGTGCAGGTGTTCGACAAGCTCGGCCGCATCGACGTCGATCAGGCCACCGCCGGCGACATCGCCGCCGTCAGCGGCCTGGAGGACGTGGAGATCGGCGACACGATCTGCGCCCCCGATGATCCCCGCCCGCTGCCGCGGCTCTCGGTCGACGAGCCGACGCTCTCGATGGTGTTCGGCGTGAACACCTCGCCGCTCGCGGGCAAATCGGGCAAGTTCCTCACCACGCGGCACCTCCGCGACCGGCTCATGAAGGAACTCGAGCGCAACGTCGCCCTGCGGGTCGACACGATCGAGGGATCGGAGCAGTTCTCCGTGTCGGGCCGCGGACTCTTGCACCTCTCGGTGCTGATCG
The DNA here is from genome assembly GCA_046076685.1 of Planctomycetia bacterium. Taxonomy (GTDB): domain Bacteria; phylum Planctomycetota; class Planctomycetia; order Pirellulales; family UBA1268; genus CAMCQY01. Next base: position 626 of record JBJTSM010000500.1, read on the forward strand.
AGACCATGCGCCGGGAGGGCTATGAGCTTTCCGTCGGCAAGCCGCAGGTCATCCTCCGCAAGGAGGGGGACAAGACGCTCGAGCCATTCGAGACGCTCGTCGTCGAGGTGCCGCACGAAAAGCTGGGGCCGGTGATGGAATTGACCGGCTCACGCCGCGGTCAGCTCGTGCACATGGGCTCGCGCGGGGAATTCGCCCACGCCGCGTTCGCTATCCCCGCCCGGGGCCTGATCGGGCTCCGCACCCGGGTGCTCAACGCCACGCAGGGCACGGCCATCATGCACCACCGGTTCGAAGCCTGGCGGGAACTCGAGGGGGAGGTGGCAGGCCGGGCCAACGGCGTGCTCGTGTCGATGGTGCCGGGCAAGGCCGTGGCCTTCGGGCTCGACGGCCTGCAGGAGCGGGCCGACCTCTTCATCGAGCCGGGCGACGAGGTCTACGAGGGCATGGTCTGCGGCGAGAACGCCCGCAGCGAAGACATGATCGTCAACCCGACGAAGGAAAAGAAGCTCACCAACATGCGGGCCAGCGGCAGCGACCGCAACATCCTGCTCAAGCCCCCGCGGCGCATGTCGCTGGAAGAGGCGCTCGAATACATCGAGGAGGACGAGCTGGTCGAGGTGACCCCGGCCGTCATCCGGCTACGGAAGATCCTGCTCTCGGAGCACGAGCGGCGGAAGGTCTCGCGGCAGAAAGCGTCGGTCTGACGCGGCAAACGACCGACCGATCGCCCTACAGCTCGTAGACCCGCCCCGGTACGACGAGTTCCACGTTGGCCAGCCCCAATGCCGCCAACTCGCGGGCGATCTCGGCCGCATACCGTGCCTTGCGATGGACCACGATCCAGCGGACGCTGCGGGCCCTTTCCGGCGGCAGCTTCCCGATCTCGGCGGCGAACGTCGCGGGGGAGAGGTGGCCGGTGTGGGCGGCGAGCCCGGCGAGCGCCTGCGGAAAACTCACCTCGAGAAACACCGCCCTGAGCCGGTCCTGGGTCGCGAGATAGTCCCACAGACGGCTGGTCGGGCCGGTGTCGGATGGAAACGCGACGACCGACCGGCCGTCGTCCACCACGAGCCCCAGCGTGTCGATCCCGTGCGACACCGACACGGGCGTGACGGTGAGTCCCGCCCGGCTGACGGGCTGCATCGGCTCGATGGCGGTCGTGCGCACGAAGGCGTCGTCCGGTCGCGACAAGTCGATGAAATCGGGCCAGACACGGTCGTTGAACAGGTCGCCGTGCAGCATGTCGAGCAGTTCCCGCGACGCCAGCACCTCGACGCAGTCCGGCCCGGGGTGGTAGACGTTTTCCAGGAAGATCGGCAGCGTGGCGACGTGGTCGAGATGCTCGTGCGTGAGGAAGACGTGCCGCACCCGCTCCTGCCGCCGCAGGTCGGCGAGCAGCCCCAGCGACCCCGCGTCGATCGCCACCTCGTCGTTGACCAGAAACGACACGAGAAACTGCAGGTCCGAC
>JBJTSM010000501.1:0-2158 GCA_046076685.1 Planctomycetia bacterium
CCACCGATGGGATTCCGAAGTAGCATCAGGGGCGTGAGGAATGGCAGGCGGGACGAGCCGCCATCCCGGCGCTTGCGCTTCGGGCTTGTATGAACGCCCCTCCCATACAAGCCCCGGGCGCAAGCCCGGGGATCGGGGCCACAACCGTCGCACCATTTCGTGCACGCCATCGCACCAAAGGGGCGGCGGTTGCGGGAACGCACGGCGACAGACTATAATTTTGAACAGTATTCAGAATCCACGCTGTCCCAAACACAAACGGGTTCTTCACTCCCTATGATCAAGCGACTATCGCTCCCCGAACTGATCGACGCCGCCGTGAATCTCGACAAGTCGTCCCAGGAAATGCTGATCGCAGCAATCGCCAACGCGAGGGACAGCGCCGCCACCACGCCACCACCAGCCCCTCACACGGCGTTTGCAGGGCAGTGGGCCTCGCTTGCCACTGAAGGCTTGGCGCGGGCCTATGGCGATGACGAGCCGGCCTATACCGAAGCGGATATCGTGCCATGAAACCCGGGGATGTGCTGCTGACAACCATGCCGCAGGCTGATGGAACTCAAAAAGCCCGTCCAGTCCTGTTCCTGTGCCAGGTGCCGCCATTCAACGACTTTCTCGTTTGCGGGATCACGACACGGCTTGATAACGCGGTCGCCCAGCTCGACGAAGTCGTGACGCCGTCAGACGAGGATTTTGAGACAAGCGGTCTCAAGTCCGCGTCTTTGATTCGAACAGCTTATCTCGCCCTCCTGCCGGCGCCGCGATTCAGAGGACGAATAGGATCTGTGGCGGAAGTTCGCCATAAAAGATTGCTTCACGCATTGGCCGCGTTTCTCCAGAAATCCATGTGATCGCGCTCTTGCCATACACGCCCCGGGCGCAAGCCCGGGGATATGGCGATCGGCTGCTTGACGGCGGGCATTGCACGGCCGTACACTACGCAGGTAATAGACCTTCATTTCAGGGCTGCACCATGGAAAAGTCAAAAGTTCAGGCCGTTCTTGACTCCTTCGGCGGTGAAATCGACGTCGATGCATTCCTTGAAAAACTCACCGTTCTCGAAGACATCGAGCGGGGCGAACGGCAGATTGAAGCCGGGGAAACCGTTTTCCATGAATCCGTGCTCCAAAGGCTCGGGCGATGCGCAGGATAATCTGGGCCGCTGGTGCTGTAGACCAGCTCGAAGCCCTCGTGGAGTTCATCGCAAAAGGCAGCCCCGTCGAGGCCCGACGTGATTTACATCGTCGCGGTGAGGCACGCAGCCAGACTTCTGCGACCGAACGATTTACCTTGATGAGCACGCGGTCGGGCAGCGCGGAATGGCGGACGGGGGGAAACGCAATCCCGGCGCTTGCGCTTCGGGCTTTTATGATGCGCTCACGCTCGGCAGGGCCACGGGCCGACCGGCTGCTCGACGACATTCAGCGGAGCCCAAAGGCTCGGATTAAAACTGAAGGCGAATGTGATCGCGCCACGCTGCTTTGATTCGAGCAGCATCGTCGGCAGTGACCGTGCCAAGTCGCGCGATGAATAGCGTTTGCTCCAGGCAATCGAGCCGTGCCAGCCGCACGGTCGAGGGCTTTCTCAAACCCGATGACGCCCACTCTTGAACTCGCACGTCTGTCGACGACCGCGGGTCCGCCGTCGTAACCGCCGCCACCACGGCGTCGGCGCCGTCGAGCCATAGGACGATCACGGGCCGCTTCTTCGATGCCACGCCGCTCGTGAACGGTATATCCGCCACGCAGAAATCACCCGGCCGCACAGTCATCATAGAGCGACTCGTCCTCGTCGGAATATGACCGCAGAAAAGCGTCGTGACCGCGGATCTCGCCTGCGAGCCCGGAATTTGCATGGCTGCCTGCCGCCGTCACATCCTGCCCCGCCGACCTGCGAATAGAAACAAGCCAACGGCCAGCGCCGACCTCCTCGAGAGCTTTCTCGGGCAACGTCAGCCGTTGCCCCGGCTCGACAGTCACCTCGAACAACAACACATCAGGCAGCGAATCCATAAGCACCTCGATAGTGAGCGCCTCGCCGTTTCGGCGGAACCGCCAGCCCGACATACCAAACTCGCGAGGCACTATACTGCTGTCCACAATATTACTGGGCTTGCCAGACTTTGTCCACACTTGTCGCGGGGAGACACGCGACAGGG
>JBJTSM010000502.1:0-2989 GCA_046076685.1 Planctomycetia bacterium
AGCCCTGCGTGGTCCAGAGATCCTTGCAGAGGCCGCCGTTGTCGGCCTTGATGTCGTAGACGACGTCTTCGTTGTCGAAGCCCTTGTAGCGAAACGAAACCACCTTCGCCCCATGGGCGAGATCGATCCGCACGGTGACGAGGTCGTTCTTCATCTCGACCACGTCGGTCTGCCCCGGCACCGGCCGCACCGTAGCCGCGGTGGCCGGCGTGACGACCGCGATCAGAGCCGCCGCCGCGAAGACCGCCTCGTGAATCGCCAGTCGCATGCGCTGCATCAGAGTGTCTCCAGTTCCACGACGAGCACCGACCAATACTCGAGCTCCGGTACGATGACCTGCCAGAAATACGGGTCCGACCGATCGATCGGCAGTTCGCCCTTGGAGCCGTCGTCGGGCGAAAGGAGCACGGCGCGCGTCGCCTGCCAGCGGCCATCGAGCGCCTCCGGCACGATCCGCACCGGGATGTCGTGCTGCGGCAGGGGGGCGAGTTGGATCGGCGGCAGCTTATCGAGCGCGGAATAGTCAGGTGCGGTCTTGGCCGCGTCGGCGGCCGCCTTGATCGCGGCCCGCTTGTTGATCCGTTCCGCAGCCTCCTTCTCCGCCCGGGCCGTCTCGACGGCCGATTCCTGCGCCGGCGGGTTGACGAGGTGCACGATCAGCCGCCGGTGGCGGTCGTCGATCCGCTGCTCGCGGACGAAGTTCTCCCACATCACCCGCGGCGGCGCGACCACAAGCCCCAGCGGGTTCCAGACATTCCGCAGGTTCCTATCCCAGAGCAGTTCGCCATGCCGCGTCGCAAACCGGCTGTGGGCCACGACGGGGTTGCTGCAGTTGGGATGGGCTGCGGCCACGAGCGCGAAGATTCCCTGATAGCGGCCCACGAGCGAGTCGCCGTAGGTCATCGGAAAGAGTTCGCCGCCGAGCCGTCGCACCTGCTCGGCCTCCCGCACGAGCAGGTGCGAGAAATCATCCCAGCGGCGAAAGGGGTGCGCGCCGCCGGTGTTCTGCTTCGCATACTCGTCCATGACGTGGCCGCCGTCGCGGCACAGCTCGATCGTCTCCCGGAGGCTCGTCTGGAAGAGCTGGTCGAGCATGCAGTTGGCGTAGTTGTAGCCAAACGCATACCTCGGGAAGACCTTCCGCGTCTGCTCCTTGAGCGCGAGCTGGTTCGCGGCGGTCTGCCGGTCGGCGTCGTCGCGGGAGAAGTCCACGACCTTGTCGCCGACACGCTGCTTGCCGGCGCGGGCCTGAAAGTGGCCGTCGAATCGCACCGCCGCCCAGCCAAACTGTTTCGACGACGCGATGATCTCGTTGATCCCGTGCTGCACGACGGCGGGGTCGTTCATGTTGTAGAGGGCCCAGGCGATCCCCTGCCAATAGGGCTTCTCGTCCTTGTCCCAGCGGGCGAGATCCTGCGCGTCGGGGGAGAAATTCATCTTCCCGCCGTAGCCGTAGACCATCTCCGGATGCGCACGGATGAAATCCCGGGCGGCCGTGCCGCTGCCGATGCTCTTGCCGTAGGTCGTGGGGAGCACGCCCACCTTCAGTCCATGGCGGCACATGAGGATGAGCCGCTCCAGGTTTTCGTGGTAGCGGGCCTGACCCGAAAACCACTCCGGCTGGTCGGGAGTCATGTCGGCGAAGTCGTCGGGCGCCCAGAAGAATTTTTCAAACGTGTTGACGTAGCGGTCGCGGAAGCCATCGACGACCCGCTCGATGCCGGCAAGATCCTTCACATGCTCGGCCGTGAACGCGACGGGATGAGAGCCCGCCCAGCCCACCCGCCAGACATTGTCGCTCGACGTGAAGACGTCGCCGCCGGTGGCCACGGCCGCGTCATCGATCTCGACGCTCGCCACAAACGCCTGGCCATAGGCCGTGATCGCCTCCGGTGGCCAGGAAAATGCGAGCGTCTCGACGCCGCCGGCGGGCACGGGGACCTGCCGCACCTGTTCGTGTGCCTTCCGATCGAGCCCCTGCTCGAGCCAGGCCTTCACGGTGGCGGTACGGGCATCCTTGCCGGGATTGGCGAGCACCACGCTCGCCCGCAAGGGCTCGCCCGAGAAGTTGAAGAGTCTGTCGGGCCGCGCATCGACGAGCAGGACCGCATCGGGCTTTTGGTTCGTGACCCGCGGGCTGGGCCTGGCCGCAGCCGCCGTCGGCTGGTCAGCCGCGTAGCCGGCCGTGGCGAGGGTGGCAAAGCACAGGATCGCGGTCAGGGAGCATCGTCGTGGACAGCGCATCGCAGCGTCTCCGGATGGTGCGAGTGATCGACGCCACGTCGCACCGGAGGTCACCGTAACACGGCCCGCGGTACGTTTTATTCAAGCCGGTGCCTTTTTTGCGGGTCGCGCGCCGTCATCCCAATGCCCCTCGCGGCAGCGAGGGGATGACGCTCCGCTGCACCCACGCCGTACGGCCCGGGAAAAACCTCGTCGGTAAATCGCCCCGGCGTCGAGACATTCTGCTTGTGGCAGCTGATGTTTCGTCTTCGTCCCCGGAACGCACGGCATGGCACGAGAAGAGGCCCCACGGCCCAAAGGCCCGACAGCCGTCGGCGATGATCGCCTTCACCGGCTCATCAGCGGCCTGGCCGACGGCACGCTTTCCGACGCGGAGTTTCATGAACTCTCCGCCCGGCTCGCCGACGACCCCGGCGCCCGCGCCGTCTGGTTCCTGCGGAACGACATCGAGGTGGGGCTCGCCCACGTGACCGTCCCCGCCGCCGCTCCTTTCCCCACGCCCGCCGCAGCTGCTCCCGCTTCGCCGCGCCGTGGCCGGCTGATCGTGGCGGCCCTCGCCGCCACCGCGTGCCTGGTCGCGGTCGTCGCCCTGATCGGCCCGACTGCATGGCGGGCCAAGGGAGCCCGCCCCATCGCCCCGCAGCCAAAGGCGGCCAGCCCCGCGGCGGCATCAATCCCGGCCCCGCTCGCCATTGTCACCGACGCCCGGTTCGTACTCGCGGGCAACGCCACGGCCACCCCCAAG
>JBJTSM010000503.1:0-2268 GCA_046076685.1 Planctomycetia bacterium
CCAGACGAACCCCGTGCGGGTGTTCGCAAATGGCAACGCCACCGGCCTTGCCACGTCCACGAATGCCGCGGGCCGCACGATGCGGCAGATGGCCGGCACGCTCATGTTCCGTGAACTCAATGGCGGCTATCCGGGCGGCACCTACCGGGCCGAGTGGGAAGGCACCGGCCGGGTGAGCTTCGGGATGGATGCGCGGGCGGCCGCGAGCGGCCGAACGGCGGCCGGGATGAACTACGCCGAGCTCCAGGTCACCCCGGGCAACGGCGGCATCTACCTGCGGATCGAGGAGACGAGCGCGGCCGACCCGGTCCGCAACTTCCGCGTCTGGATGCCCGACTGGCAGGGGCAGTCGTTCGCCGGGCAGCGGTGGCAGCCGGGGGCACCCTTCTCTCCGTTTCATCCCCTCTTCCGCGAGCGGCTCGAACCGTTCGGCGTGATCCGCTTCATGATGCCACAGGAGACGAACACCTCCGACATCCGCACCTGGGCCGATCGCCGCGACGCGCGCGACATCCGCCAGAGCTCCGGCATCACCGGATCCTGGAGCGAGCCGCTGGCCAACGGCATGTCGGTGGAGCACATGGTGCAGCTCGCCAACGATCTTGACGCGGATCCCTGGTTTAACATGCCGCACATGGCCGACGACACGTTCGTGCGGAACTTCGCGATCTACGTCCGCGACAACCTCGAGCCGGGCCGCAAGGCCTACGTGGAGTGGTCGAACGAGATCTGGAACTTCGCCTGGGGCTTCGAGGCGACGCAGTGGGTGGCGGAGCAGACTCGGCTCCCGGCCAACGCCGGCCTCACCCACTGGCAGATTGCCGGTCGCGAGGCGAAGCGGGATCTCGACATCTGGAGCGACGTCTTCGCCGGGCAGACCGACCGGATCGTGCGGGTGGCCGCCGGCCAGTCGGGCAACGACTGGGTGACGGCCCGGATCGCCGACGCGATGCAGGGCTCTTTCGACGCGATCGCGATCGCCCCCTACTTCAGTCCCTCGGGCCCGCAGCGGGCCGCCTACACGGCCGCCACGAGCGTGGACCAGGTGCTCGCCGACACGCGGGCCGCGATCGACGGCTCGGTGGCCCAGGTCAACGCCCACCAGCGGCTCGCCGACACGTGGTCGACGCGGCTCGGCCGCGACGTGAAGCTGCTTGCCTACGAGGGGGGCCACCACCTCGACGGCCGCAATGCCCCCTATCAGAACGTCTTCTACGCGGCTGGCCGCGATCCGCGGATGGGAGACCTCTACCGTGATTACCTGCGGCGGCTCGATGCGGCCGGCATGGATCTCTACGTCGACTTCACCTTCACCGGCCGCGGGGGCGCATCACAGTGGGGCGACTTCGCGAAGCTCCACCGGATGGACGAGCCGCTGGCCACCGCGCACCTCTACAACGCGGTCGTCGCGGCCGCAAACGGCTCGCTGTGGGATGGCGTCGTGCCGTCGCCACCGCCGTCGCCGCCACCGACCCTCTCGATCGCGAGTGGCTCGACGTCCGAAGGGAACTCCGGGCTCCGCGACCTCGCCTTCACGATCACGCTCTCGGCGGCACAGATGCTGCCGGTGAGCGTCGACTGGAGCACGGCCAACGGCACGGCGATCGGCGGCTCCGACTATTCGCCGCGATCGGGCCAGGTGGTCTTCGCCCCCGGGCAGACGAGCCGCACGGTCGTCGTGCCGGTGATCGGAGACACCGCGGTCGAGGCCGACGAGACCTTCACGGTGCGGCTTGCCCAGCCGCAGAACGCCACGCTCGCGGCCGCCTTCGCCACCGGCACGATCACCAACGACGACGTCGTGGCCCCGGCCATCACGCTCACCCGCGACATCCCCTATGCGACGGTGGGGAGCCGCACGCTCCTGCTCGACGCCTATCGACCCGCGGGCGCGGGGCCCTTCCCGGCTGTCGTGCTCGCGCACGGCGGCGGTTTCACCGGCGGCTCGAAGGGGGGCTACACCGGCGACCTGGCCCGGTCGCTCGCCGCCGCGGGCTACGCCGTCTTCGACATCAATTACCGGCTGCTCGGCGATCTCGGGCGGGGGGCCACGCTCGACCGGGCCATGAACGCGGCCCGCGAGGATCTCGGCCGCGCGCTGGACCACGTCGTCTCGCGGGCTGCGGCCTACGGTGTGGACGCTTCGCGGGTGGCGGTCGGCGGCGGCTCGGCCGGTGCGATCACGGCGCTCCTGGCGGCCTACGGCCCCGATCGCGTGCGGGTGCGGCCGCGGGCGGTGATCAATCTCTGGGGGGGCATGTACGGCCG